>JAJDNP010000001.1 GCA_022340645.1 Gammaproteobacteria bacterium
ACATATTGGCAATGTCGGCACCAATTCCGGTGATGAAGAATCGCCCAGTGTCTATGCCAGTGGCCTGGTGATTCGTGACAGTTCCATGGTGATGAGCAACTGGCGCGGTGAAAAGTCGCTGCAACAATACCTGGTTGAAAATAACGTGGTAGCTATCTCGGACATCGATACTCGCCGTCTGACGCGTTTATTGCGTGATAAAGGTGCAATGGGTGGCTGCATCATGGCGAGTGATACAATAGAAGCCAGTGAAAATGGAACCCCGGCTATTGCAAATGCCAAAGCTTTTGCTGGTCTTAAAGGGATGGACCTTGCAAAGGAAGTGACTGTGGCGGAAGTATATCGCTGGTCTGAAAACGTCTGGAATCTCGATACCAACCAGCCGAAGCAGACACCGGTAGAAGATTATCACGTCGTTGCTTATGATTTCGGCATCAAGCGCAACATTTTGCGCATGCTGGTAGAGCGCGGCTGCAGGGTTACGGTTGTGCCGGCGAAAACACCCGCAAGCGAAGTACTGGCGATGAAACCGCATGGCATATTCCTGTCAAATGGTCCCGGTGACCCTGAGCCCTGTGATTACGCGATTGCAGCAATTCAGGCATTTTTGGAAACAGATGTACCTGTATTCGGTATTTGTCTTGGCCATCAGCTGCTGGGTCTTGCCTGTGGCGCAAAAACGCAAAAAATGAAATTCGGCCATCATGGCGCCAATCACCCGGTACAGGACCTGGCAACTAAAAAAGTTATGATTACCAGCCAGAATCATGGATTTGCCGTCGATGAAGACAGCCTGCCGGATAATGTAATAGCAACGCATCGCTCCTTATTTGACGGCTCCCTGCAGGGTATACATCGCACCGATAAACCAGCGTTTGGCTTTCAGGGGCACCCTGAGGCAAGCCCCGGACCTCATGACGTTGCCCCCCTGTTTGATCATTTTATCGAGCTGATGGAGAAGAAACTAAAAGATTAAATCTTCCGCAAATTAACGCGAATGAACGCAAATATTTTTATAAGGAGATGTATTTATGCAAGGAACGCTTTCACAGCGAGTGATACGTTGTGCTTTTGATGTTAGCAATACATTGGGTGCAGGTTTTCTTGAGAAGGTATATGAGAATGCTCTTTGTATTGAATTCGAAAATAATGGGTTAAAGTTTCAAGCTCAAAAGCCTATAACAGTTAATTACAAAGGTTTTCAGGTTGGAGAGTATATTGCAGATATTATTGTTGAAGACAAGCTGCTACTTGAATTGAAAGCAATAGAATCACTTGGTCGCTCACATGATGCTCAAGTGATGAATTATTTAAAAGCGACTAACTTGTCTGTCGGATTACTTCTAAATTTTGGCAGGCCAAAGTTGGATATCAGACGTATTGTTTGGCAACACAATGATACAAATAAAATATAATTATATGCATTTATTCGCGTTCATTTGCGTTCATTTGCGGAAAAAGAATAAGTATGCCTAAAAGACAAGACATTAATAGCGTTTTAATCATCGGTGCTGGCCCGATTGTTATCGGCCAGGCCTGCGAGTTCGATTATTCCGGAGCGCAGGCGTGCAAGGCGCTAAAAGAAGAAGGGATTCGCGTTATTCTGGTAAATTCTAATCCGGCGACCATTATGACGGATCCGGAGCTCGCCGATGCCACTTATATTGAGCCGATTACCTGGCAGACAGTGGCGGCAATTATTGAGCAGGAAAAACCGGATGTATTACTGCCGACCATGGGCGGTCAGACCGCATTAAACTGCGCGCTTGACCTCGACCGTGAAGGTATACTGGAGAAGTTTGGCGTTGAAATGATTGGCGCAAGTAAAGATGCGATCGATATGGCGGAGGATCGCGAGCGTTTCAAAAATGCCATGCAGGAGCTGGGCCTTGAAATGCCGCGTGCAGCTATCGCACACAGCCTGGAAGAAGCCTTTCAGGTGCAGGCACAGGTGGGTTTTCCAACGATTATCCGTCCCTCCTTTACCATGGGTGGCAGCGGTGGTGGTGTTGCCTACAACCTGGATGAGTTTGAAGAAATCTGCCGTCGTGGCCTCGATTTATCGCCGGTGAACGAACTGCTGGTGGAAGAATCCGTGCTCGGCTGGAAAGAGTATGAAATGGAAGTGGTGCGTGACAAAAACGACAACTGCATCATTGTCTGCTCGATTGAAAACCTGGATCCGATGGGCATCCATACCGGCGACTCGATTACCCTGGCACCGGCACAGACACTGACCGATAAGGAATATCAGCGCATGCGTGATGCGTCGATTGCCGTGCTGCGCAAAATCGGCGTGGAAACCGGCGGCTCTAACGTGCAGTTTTCGGTAAATCCGGAAGACGGCCGTATGACCATCATCGAAATGAACCCGCGCGTTTCACGCTCTTCCGCATTAGCGTCCAAGGCTACCGGTTTCCCGATTGCGAAAATCGCTGCCAAGCTGGCGATCGGCTACACGCTGGATGAGCTGCAAAATGAGATTACCGGTGGTGTCACACCCGCCTCGTTCGAGCCGACCATCGATTATGTGGTAACAAAGGTTCCACGCTTTACCTTCGAGAAATTCCCGCAGGCTGAAAACCGGCTTACTACACAGATGAAGTCGGTGGGTGAGGTCATGGCCATCGGCCGCACATTCCAGGAGTCGCTGCAAAAAGCCCTGCGTGGCCTGGAAGTGGATATCGATGGTCTTAGTTCGGTGGTAGATCCGGATATGGATGAAGAGGAGGTCAAGTCACTGCTGAAACGCGAGTTGATGCTTGCGGGTGCGGATCGGCTGCTATATGTTGGCGATGCTTACCGGCGCGGTTATAGCAATGAGCAAATGTTTGAACTGACCAAAATTGACCCGTGGTTCCTGGTGCAGATAGAAGATTTGATCAAACATGAGCGGTCGCTGGCCGGTAAAAAATTAGACGCTCTGTCTAAAGATGACTTATACCAGTTAAAACGCAAAGGCTTTTCGGACAGCCGTCTGGCGCGTTTGATGGGCATTGACGAAAAATCGGTGCGAGAGTATCGCCATTCACTGGGCATTCGTCCGGTTTATAAACGAGTTGATACCTGCGCCGCAGAATTTTCCACCTCTACCGCTTACATGTATTCCACTTACGAAGAGGAATGCGAAGCAAATGTCAGCGACAGAGACAAGATTGTCGTACTGGGTGGCGGTCCCAACCGAATCGGCCAGGGCATCGAGTTTGATTACTGCTGTGTGCACGCGGCATTTGCCATGCGTGATGATGGTTATGAAACCATCATGATTAACTGCAACCCGGAAACCGTATCAACCGATTATGACACTTCTGACCGGCTGTATTTTGAGCCCCTGACGCTGGAAGATGTGCTCGAAATAATGGACAAAGAAAAACCAAAAGGCGTGATTGTTCAGTTCGGCGGTCAGACACCGTTAAAGCTGGCGCGCAGCCTGGAAGCGGCAGGTGTGCCGGTGATCGGCACCACGCCGGATTGTATTGACCTGGCGGAAGACCGTGAACGCTTCCAGCAGCTGGTGAATGAGCTGGGATTAAAACAGCCGCCCAATCGTATCGCCAGTTCGACTGAAGAAGCGATAGCTGGAGCGGCTGAAATTGGTTTTCCGCTGGTGGTCAGGCCATCCTACGTGCTGGGCGGGCGTGCCATGGAAATTGTTTATAATGAAACCGATCTCAAGTATTACATGAAACACGCGGTCAAGGTTTCCAATGACGCCCCCGTGCTGTTAGATCGGTTTCTGGATGACGCGATTGAAGTCGATGTTGATGCCATCTGTGATGGCGAGCAGGTACTGATCGGCAGCATTATGGAGCATATAGAGCAGGCCGGTGTGCATTCGGGCGATTCCGCCTGTTCCTTGCCGCCGTATTCATTATCGGCCGAGGTTCAGGACCAGCTGCGCGAGCAAACCCGGCAACTGGCATTGAAGCTGGGTGTTGTCGGCCTGATGAATATCCAGTTTGCCATTCAGTTTACTGACCAGGCGAATCGTGCTGGCGCCAATATATATTTACTGGAAGTCAACCCGCGAGCCTCGCGTACCGTACCTTTTGTTTCCAAGGCCACCGGTGTGCCGCTGGCCAAAATTGCGGCGCGCTGCATGGCGGGTGTGTCATTAAAAGCACAGGGCGTCAGCAAGGAAGTAGTGCCAAAAAATTACGCGGTTAAAGAATCGGTGTTCCCGTTCGTCAAGTTCCCCGGTGTTGACCCGCTGCTGGGTCCGGAAATGAAATCCACCGGTGAAGTCATGGGTGTGGGTAAGACGTTTGGCATGGCATTCGCCAAGGCGCAGTTAGGCGCCGGCGTTGACCTGCCAAGGAAAGGGCGTGTTTTCATCAGTGTGCGCAAGGGTGATCGCGCTCATGCGGTTGCGCTGGGCAAAGAACTGGTCAACAAAGGTTTTGATCTGGTGGCGACACTTGGTACCGGCAGAGCGCTGCGGGAGGCAGGTATCGGCTTCAGACAGGTCAACAAAGTGTATGAAGGCCGTCCGCATATTGTCGACATGATTAAAAATGGCGACATTGTTTTAATTATTAATACCACGGAAGGTAAAGAAGCAATCAGGGATTCCTATACTATTCGCTCTTCTGCATTGCAGCATAAAGTGAGTTACACTACAACAATCGCTGGCGCGTATGCCACCGTGAGAGCATTAGATTATCTCGAAGTTAATGATGTAACACGCCTGCAGCATTTACATGAAAAAATCAGGTCAGAAGGGGCTACAGTGTGATGAAAGTACCAATTACCGTTCGCGGTGCCAAAAAATTACAGGATGAGTTATTCCAGTTGAAATCAGTTCAACGGCCTGCAGTCATTGAAGCCATTGCCACGGCCCGTGCGCATGGTGATTTGAAAGAAAACGCGGAATACCATGCTGCCCGTGAGCAGCAGGGCTTTATTGAAGGCCGAATTAAGGAAATTGAAGCCAAGCTCAGTCACGCAAGTATTATTGATGTCACTACGGTGAATGCTAATGGCAAGGTGGTATTCGGCGCCACGGTTGATGTTGCCGATGAAGAAACCGGCGATGAAATGACTTATCAGATCGTTGGTGAAGATGAAGCGGATATTAAAAATAATATGATTTCCATCGGCTCTCCCATCGCACGCGCATTGATCGGCAAGGAAGAGGGTGATGTAGCCGAAGTGAAAACGCCCGGCGGATTGCGCTCCCTCGAAATTGTTGAGATTCGTTATATTTAATCTTTCCGCAAATAAACGCGAATAAACGCAAATTCATATAGGATGTTTTATCAGTATTCTGAGCCTGAGAGCTGCAGCAAGTTTGATAAAGGGCAAAGTCTGTCTTACACAAAACCAGGCTATTTTAGTGAACTTCAAATAACATACTTAAAGTACTTAGTAAGACGTAAATAATTATTGATTATTAATTGCGTTTATTCGCGTTTATTTACGGAAAAAAATATAAAAAAATATGCCTTTATCAAAAAAACAAATCAAGTTTCTGCGCGCTAAATGCCACGATTTAAAGCCCGTGATTCTAATGGGGCAAAAAGGCCTTACCGATGAGGTTTTAAATGAGCTTGATAATGCCTTGAATCACCATGAACTTGTCAAAATCAAGTTATCAGTGGATGACAGGCAGGCTCGCGCGCAGATGATTGCTGAAATATGTAACAGAAGCATGGCTGAAGAAGTGCAGTCGATTGGCAAGATTTTATCTGTTTACAGGGTTAATCCTGATAAAGCGGTTATTGCCATACCAAAGGACTAGCAAGGCAGGAAAAACCCTGTTTGTCTGAAATGAGCGATAGTAAGCAGGATTTCGTTAATATTTATTTCAATCGCATTCATTTGTGTGGTCTGTAGGCTATAAAAAGTCATGGCAAAAAGCAAGAGCAGTAAAACCTGGCTAAAAGAACATTTTGATGATGAATATGTTCGCCGTTCGCAACAGGATGAATACCGCTCACGCGCGATTTATAAACTTATCGAAATTGACCAAAAAGACCACCTGATAAAGCCTGGCATGACCATTATTGACCTGGGCGCCGCACCAGGCGGCTGGTCTGAATACTGCGCCAAAAAGCTGGGTAAAACTGGTACCGTTGTGGCGCTGGATATTTTACCGATGGAACCAATAGACGGCGTCACCATCTTACAGGGAGATTTCCGCGAAAACGCAGTTTTTGATGAATTAATGTCAATAATGGCCGCCGCAGCCACAGAGAATAACAGCGAAGGCAATAATGCAGACCTTGTAATTTCCGATATGGCCCCCAATATAAGCGGTATGGACGCCATTGATATGCCAAAAGCCTACTATTTATGCGAGTTGGCTCTTGATCTGGCGCGGCAGGTATTGAAACCCGGCGGCGGTTTTTTAGTGAAACTTTTTCAGGGAGACGGTTTCGACGTCTATACTAAAGAGTTAAAAGCCAGCTTTTCCAGAGTGGTTATGCGCAAACCTAAGGCTTCCAGAGCGCGAAGCCGAGAGGTTTATGCCCTGGCAACAGGTTTTCTTGGTTAACTTTCCTAGAAACGGGCACCAAAGTGGTGTAAGTTAGTCATACTTAATTATTATTCGCCTTGAATGCGAGTTTAGTTGGAGTGATCCTTTGAACGATCTAGCAAAAAATTTAGTTTTATGGGCTGTCATCGCAGTAGTTTTGCTGTCAGTATTTAGTAATTTCAGTAAGCAGTCAGGCAGTTCGCAAGCTATGCCTTACTCCTCTTTTATTGAAATGGTGAAATCCGGCCAGGTGTCGCAGGTCACAATTGAAGGCCGCGATATCAAGGGCAAGACCAACACTGGCAGTGTTTTCAAAACCTATAGTCCGGAAACCAATAATGCGGCCATGGTCGGTGAATTGCTGGATAACAACGTTGAGATTACTGCAGCGCCGCCTGAAGGCCAGTCATTATTGATGACTATCTTTATCTCATGGTTCCCCTTTATCCTGCTTATTGGTATCTGGATATTCTTTATGCGCCAGATGCAGGGCGGCGGCGGTGGCCGTGGTGCCATGTCTTTTGGTAAAAGCAAGGCGCGGATGCTGGGTGAAGGCGAAGTTAACGTAACCTTTAAGGATGTTGCCGGCGCTGAAGAGGCCAAAGAGGAAGTTGTTGAACTGGTTGATTTTCTCAAGGACCCCGGAAAATTCCAGAAACTGGGCGGCAAGATTCCAAGTGGTGTGCTCATGGTCGGTTCACCGGGCACCGGTAAAACCCTGCTGGCAAGGGCCATAGCGGGCGAGTCAAAAGTTCCATTTTTCACTATTTCAGGTTCGGATTTCGTTGAAATGTTTGTCGGTGTCGGCGCATCACGTGTCCGTGATATGTTTGAAACGGCCAAGAAAAATGCACCCTGCATTATCTTTATTGATGAGATTGACGCTGTGGGCCGCCATCGTGGCGCCGGTTTAGGCGGCGGTCATGACGAGCGTGAACAGACTTTGAATCAGCTGCTGGTCGAAATGGACGGTTTTGAAGGCAATGAAGGTGTTATCGTGATTGCCGCAACCAACCGCCCTGACGTGCTTGATCCCGCATTGTTAAGACCCGGTCGATTTGACCGCCAGGTGGTTGTGCCGCTGCCGGATATTCGTGGTCGTGAGCAAATCCTTAAAGTCCATATTCGCAAGGTACCGGAAGCGGATGATGTGAACCCGGCGATTATTGCCCGTGGCACACCGGGATTTTCCGGAGCCGATCTGGCAAACCTGGTCAACGAAGCGGCATTGTTTGCTGCGCGCGAAAATAGCAAGTATGTGACCATGGCCCACTTTGAACGGGCCAAGGACAAGATCATGATGGGTGCCGAGCGCCGCAGCATGGTGATGTCTGAGAAAGAAAAGAAACTGACCGCTTATCATGAAGCGGGGCACGCCATTGTTGGCCGTATTGTGCCGGACCACGACCCGGTTTATAAGGTCAGTATTATTCCTCGCGGCCGCGCCCTTGGCGTGACCATGTTCCTGCCCGAAGAGGACCGTTACAGTCTCACGAAAAGACAACTGGAAAGCCAGATTTCCAGCCTTTTTGGTGGTCGCATCGCTGAAGAACTGATTTTTGGCAGAGATAGCGTTACCACTGGCGCATCCAACGATATTGAACGCGCCACCACTCTGGCGAGAAATATGGTCACCAAGTGGGGTTTATCTGAACGCCTGGGGCCACTTGCCTACTCGGAAGACGAGGGTGAAGTCTTTTTGGGACGTTCAGTTACCCAGCACAAAAATATGGGCGATGATACTGCGCGTATCATCGACGAGGAAATTCGCATTTTGATAGATACAAACTATGAACGTGCGGAAAATATTCTGAAGGAACGTATGGATATCCTTCATAATATGACAGAAGCGCTGATAAAATATGAGACCATCGACTCTGATCAGATTAATGCATTGATGGAAGGTAAAAAAGCCCCGCCACCAAAAGACTGGGCTGATCTGGACGATGATGGAACCAGTACAAAACTGGACAAGGACAAGAAAGAGAAAAAAGATTCTGGTGACGGCAAGATTGGCGGTCCCGCCGGTGCCGGTCAGCATTAAAACATAGTTGCCAGTTTGCAGTCTGCAGTTGGCAGCAAAAACTGAAACTTGCCATTTTGATGAAGCCGATTCCTGTGTGCACGTAGGTATCGGCTTCATTGCATTTGCATATGATTAAATTATCTGCAAACTGTTAACTGCTTACTGCCAACTTCATTAAAATGCTGCCATTACTTAATAAAATTCGTTCCGGTCACTGGGCGGTGATGGGGATATTAAACGTTACCCCGGACTCATTCTCTGACGGCGGCCAGTTCAACCGGCTGGATGCCGCATTGCAGCATGCGCTGCAAATGCAGCAACAGGGGGCTGCTATTATCGATATTGGCGGCGAGTCGACGCGCCCGGGCGCCATTCCTGTGCCACTGGATGAAGAACTGGATAGGGTTATACCGGTGATTGAAAGACTGTGTGAAAACTCTGACATCGCTATTTCAGTCGATACCAGCAAGCCAGAGCTAATGCAGGCCGCAGTAGAAGCTGGCGCCAGCATGGTCAATGATGTTAACGCATTGCAGGCTGAGGGAGCCCTGGAGGTGTGTGTGAAGCACCAGGTGGCGGTGTGTTTAATGCATAAGCAGGGAAGTCCGCAAACAATGCAGAGCAATCCGCAGTACCATAATGTCGTCGATGAAATCAAACAATACCTTGTAGAACGAGCTAAAAGCTGTATTGATGCCGGCTTGTCCACTGAAAAAATATGTATTGATCCTGGCTTTGGATTTGGAAAAACGCTGGAAAATAATCTATTCTTGTTAAAAGAAATGCGGCAGCTGTGCACCCTGGGGTATCCTGTACTGGTGGGTGTTTCCAGAAAAAGCATGTTCGGCCAACTGCTTGATAGAAAAGTAGAAGAAAGGCTGGTTGCCAGCACAGCGGCAGTGGCTATCGCTTATCAGAAAGGTGCACGCTTTTTTCGTGTGCATGATGTTGCAGAAACCTGCGATGTTTTAAAGTTGTGTGAAGCGGTGAACTTAATCGTTTGACTGGCGTATTACCTGGGAGTGAATGAAGATGTCAAAAAAATATTTCGGTACTGACGGTATTAGAGGAAAAGTAGGCTCAGGTTTAATGAGTCCTGAAAAAGTACTCAAGCTTGGCTGGGCTGTCGGTCGCGTGCTTGCTTGTCATGAAAACTCCAAAGGCCGTGTCAACCGGGTCGTGATCGGCAAGGATACCCGCTTATCAGGTTATATGTTTGAATCGGCACTGGAAGCGGGGCTTTCTGCCGCTGGTGTTGATATCGAACTACTGGGTCCAATGCCAACTCCCGGCATTGCCTATTTAACCCGCACCCTGCGCGCATCGGCAGGTATAGTCATCAGTGCTTCACACAATCCTTTTTATGATAACGGGCTTAAATTCTTTTCTCCGCAGGGTGAAAAACTTGATGATGACATCGAACACAAAATAGAAGACATGTTTGAGTCAACAATGAATATTGTTGACTCCTCAACACTGGGTAAAGCGCGCCGTATTCTTGATGCTGGCGGCCGTTATGTTGAAGCCTGTAAAGCCACCATTCCAATGAATATTCGATTTAATGGTTTAAAAATCGTGCTCGACTGCGCCAACGGTGCAACCTACGATATTGCCCCCAAGGTATTTAAAGAGCTGGGAGCCAAGGTGGTGATTATTGGTGATGACCCCGATGGCCTGAATATCAACCTGGAATGTGGTTCCACATATCCAAATTCTTTGCGCGCCAGGGTTATTGCAGAAAATGCAGATCTGGGTATCGCTTTTGATGGAGATGGCGACCGCGTATTAATGGTTGACCATCAAGGTGAAGTGGTGGATGGCGATGAGCTGCTTTATATTATCGCGAGGTCTCGTATGAGCGCCGGAGAAAATATCGGTGGTGTTGTTGGTACCCTGATGTCTAATCTTGGCCTGGAGCTGGCTGTAAAGGAACTGGGTCTGGACTTTGCGCGCAGTAAAGTAGGCGACCGCTATGTTCTGGAAATGATGAACGAAAAAGGCTGGACCCTCGGCGGTGAGTCATCGGGTCATATCATCTGTCTTGACCGGACAACCACAGGTGATGGCATAGTCTCTGCATTACAGGTGCTTGCTTATCTTGTTAAGGAAAATATTACACTGCATGAAGCAAAATCCGCTGTTAGTAAAATCCCTCAGGTGATGGTTAATGTGCCATTACAGGACAGCAGCAGCCACAATATTTCTGACCCGATGCAGTCGCCTACGGTACAGCAGGCGGTAGCCAGGGCTGAAGAAAAGTTAGGTAGCCGCGGGCGCGTTTTATTGCGGCCTTCCGGTACCGAACCGTTAATACGCGTGATGGTCGAGGGCGAAGATAAAGTGCTGGTATCACGGCTGGTTGATGATATTGTCGCCCAGGTTACCCAGGCATCCAAAGCGGCATAAAACAAAGTTTGCAGTTGGCAGTTATCAGTTGGCAGTAAAAGCTCAAGGACAAAACCTTATCGAAATAAAACATATGCTTATGTTTGAAAGTACTTTAAGGTGCTTTTAGCTTCCTGTTTTTAACTGCCAACTGCCAACTGTCTACTGCTTACTGCTTATACAAACTGCCAACTTTCTTCAGTTTTTTCTGCTAATTCTTCCAGTTTCAACAGCTTATACTCATTCTCCTGAAACATTTCGATAAATATACCCATCAGCATTATTGATTTATTGAGTGCTGACAGGTATCCTTCACACCCTTTGAAACACACATAGAACAGATAAGCGGAGATTATAATGCGTCAGGTGATGGTGGCTGGCAACTGGAAAATGAATGGTTCCAGCGAATCGGTTAAAGAATTGATGACTGGTATCAAACAGGGTATGGCTTCGGTAACGAAGGCAGAAGTCGTAGTATGTCCTCCAGCCGTTTATATTCCCCGGGTATCTGGTGCCGCTGATGGCACAGCAATCAAGGTCGGCTCACAAAATGTCTGCGACCAGGACAAAGGCGCGTTCACCGGCGAGATTTCTGCCGATATGCTGAAAGATGTCGGCTGTGAATATGCCATTGTCGGCCATTCCGAGCGCCGTTCGCTTTACGGTGAAAGTGATGAACTGATTGCAAGACGTTTTGCTGCCGCCCGTCGCAATGGCATTAAACCTATTTTCTGTATCGGTGAAACCCTGGAAGAGCGTGAATCAGGTATCACCAATGATGTCTGCGCACGCCAGATTGATGCGGTGGTAGCTCTGGAAGGCGTTGAAGCACTGGCTGACGGCGTTATCGCTTATGAACCTGTATGGGCAATTGGTACCGGCAAAACCGCTACACCAGAACAGGCGCAGGAAGTACATGCCTTTATCCGCGGTAAAATTGCCGCATTAAATGCTGACGTGGCAGACGGTTTGCGTATTCTTTATGGCGGCAGCATGAACCCCGCAAACGCCAAAGAACTGATTGGTCAGCCGGATATTGACGGCGGTTTAATCGGTGGGGCATCATTGAAGGCCGGAGATTTTCTGGCGATCTGCCAGGCTGCCGAATAAAAAAAACAGCCAGTTCAGCAAGCTGTCCAATTTAGTGATTGCCATTAAATAGAGATTGCTGGTTTAATAGAGAAAAATTAGTGGATATCTTACTTCTTGTATTACATGTTATTTTATCGCTGGGAATTATCACCCTGGTGTTATTGCAAAAAGGCGCAGGGGCCTCGGCGGGCGCTTCCTTTGGCGGCGGCGGCGCTGGCAGTGTGTTTGGCGCCACCGGGTCAGCCAATTTTTTAAGTAAATCAACGGCGATACTTGCAACCTGTTTTTTTATCAATAGCCTGGCCCTGGCTTACCTCGCTGCACATCGCGACATCAGAACCGACAGTGTGCTGGATACTATGATGGCGCCAGCATCTGAAACGCGTGTGCCAGCAGATGAATCGACAACAGAAGAGCCTGTGCCGATGGCGGATGTTCCCGCGGCACCTGATGCAGCACCTGCCCCGGATAATGCTCTGGAAAATGACGTACCGCCGGCTGATGATATGCCTCAAGACGTGCCCGTGAAAGCCGTTGATGCGCCGGCAGCAGATATGCCACCGCCTGCAGGCGAGTAGTAGTCGCTTGTAGTTGCCAGCATATACGAGATACAGGCCGATGTGGTGGAATTGGTAGACACGCTATCTTGAGGGGGTAGTGGCGAAAGCTGTGCCGGTTCGACTCCGGCCATCGGCACCAGACACAATGCGCTAAATGCAGGACAAGGGAGCAGTGCTTAAATTGTATTTGGATGACAGGATGCGTTAATCTTGATCTGACAATTGTGCAGATCAAGCCATAAAAATGAAAAGGTCGAGAAAATGCTCGAAAATTATTTACCAGTCCTTATCTTTCTCGTTATCGGCCTGATGGTTGGTGTCGGCGCGATGTTCCTTGGCGGTTTTGTACTGGCGCCTTCAAAGCCGGACGCGGCTAAAAATTCACCATTTGAATGTGGCTTTGAAGCGTTCGAAGACGCGCGTCTGAAATTTGATGTGCGTTATTACCTGGTTGCTATTCTTTTTATCATCTTTGATCTTGAAATTGCATTTCTCTTTCCCTGGGCTGTTGTGCTCGACAAAATCGGCCTGTTCGGTATTCTGGCAATGGGATTATTCCTTGGTGTTCTGGTAATTGGTTTTATTTACGAATGGAAAAAAGGAGCACTGGAATGGGAATAGAAGGTGTTTTAGAAAAGGGTTTTGTTACCACCTCGGCTGACAAGTTAATCAACTGGGCGCGTACCGGCTCCATGTGGCCGATGACTTTTGGCCTGGCCTGCTGTGCGGTTGAGATGATGCAGGCGGGTGCCTCGCGTTATGATCTTGACCGCTTTGGTATACTGTTCCGTCCCAGCCCGCGCCAGTCGGATGTAATGATTGTTGCCGGCACCTTATGTAACAAAATGGCGCCGGCCCTGCGTAAGGTGTATGACCAGATGGCGGAACCGCGCTGGGTTATTTCCATGGGTTCCTGTGCCAACGGCGGTGGTTATTATCACTATTCTTATGCCGTGGTGCGCGGTTGCGACCGTATCGTGCCGGTTGATATTTATGTGCCCGGCTGCCCGCCGACGGCTGAAGCGCTGTTATACGGTATCCTGCAGCTGCAGAATAAAATACGCCGTACCAATACTATCGCACGCCAGCCCGCAGCCGAAACAGCCGAAGAAGGGGCATAAGGTATCGTTGTTATGAATGTCCAGCAACTGTCACAGGTTTTAGCCGATACATTTTCTTCGAAACTGCAATCGAATGTTGTGGTGCAGAATGATGTATGTGCCGAGGTAACCATAGAAGTTCTATCCAAAGATGCGCTGGACGTTTTTGCAACGCTGCGCGATGCCCCCGCGCTTAAATTCGAACAGTTAATCGATATCTGCGGTGTGGATTATTCTGAATACAAAAGCGTGGAATGGGCGACTGACGAAACTACAACGACCGGCTTTAGCCGTGGTGTTGAGCCGGCGACGGGTGCGCGCCTGCGTTTCGGTGACAGTCCCGAGTATGTGAATAAGGGCCGGCCGCGTTTTGCTGCGGTCTATCATCTGCTGTCGCTCAGCAACAACCATCGCCTGCGAGTCCGCGTTTATGGTCAAAGTGATGCGGTGCCTGTGGTGCCTTCGGTGATCGAACTGTGGCCATCAGCCAACTGGTTTGAGCGAGAAGCGTTTGACTTGTTCGGCATCATGTTTGAAGGCCACCCGGATTTGCGCCGCATATTAACGGACTACGGTTTTGTTGGTCACCCCTTCAGAAAAGACTTCCCGCTTATTGGTCACGTTGAAATGAAATATGACGAAGAGCAGAAGCGTGTTATTTACCAGCCTGTCAGCATTACTCCGCGAGTGCTTGTACCGCGCGTGATTCGTGATGACGGCCGCTTTGATACCGATGAGTCTGAAGCGGCAGCGGAGAATACAGATGCCTGAAATTCGTAACTTCACCTTAAATTTCGGCCCGCAGCATCCGGCAGCGCATGGTGTACTGCGCCTGGTACTGGAAATGGATGGCGAAGTGATTGAACGGGCCGATCCGCACGTGGGTTTACTTCACCGCGCGACCGAAAAACTGGCAGAGTCCAAACCCTATAACCAGAGCATAGGTTATATGGACAGGCTGGATTACGTTTCCATGATGTGTAATGAACACGGTTATGTGCTGGCGATGGAGCAGCTGATGGGCACCGCTGCGCCGGAACGTGCGCAGTACATCCGTGTCATGTTTGATGAGATAACGCGTATCCTCAACCACCTGTTGTGGATTGGCGCACACGCCCTGGATGTCGGCGCCATGACCATGTTCCTCTATGCTTTCCGTGAACGTGAAGATTTAATGGATGCTTATGAGGCGGTATCCGGTGCACGTCTGCATGCAACCTATTATCGTCCCGGCGGTGTGGCGCGTGATTTACCGGACACCATGCCGAAGTACAAAAAATCGAAATGGCACAGCCAGCGTGAAGTCAATAAATTAAATGAAAACCGTCAGGGATCACTGCTCGACTTTCTCGAGGACTTCACCGATCGCTTCCCGACTTATGTTGATGAATATGAAACGCTGTTAACGGACAATCGTATCTGGAAACAGCGTACGGTGGATATCGCTGTTGTATCTCCAGAACGCGCCATAGCACTCGGTTTTACCGGGCCGATGCTGCGTGGCTCAGGCGTTGCATGGGATTTGCGTAAAAAGCAGCCCTATGAAGTTTATGAGCGCATGGAATTCGACATTCCGGTGGGCACCAACGGTGACTGTTATGACCGCTACCTGGTGCGTATTCAGGAAATGCGCGAGGCTAATCGCATTATCAAACAATGTATCGCATGGCTGCGTGAAAATCCTGGCCCGGTATTAATCGAAAATCATAAAATCACGCCGCCCAGGCGCGAAGAAATGAAAGCGGACATGGAATCGCTGATTCATCATTTCAAACTGTTTACCGAAGGCTTCTGTTTGCCGGAAGGCGAAGCCTATGCCGCAATTGAACATCCCAAGGGCGAGTTTGGCTGTTACCTGATTTCTGACGGTGCCAACAAGCCATATCGTTTAAAAATACGTCCGCCCGGTTTCGTGCACCTGTCGGCACTCGATGAAATGGTTCGCGGCCACATGCTGGCTGACGTGGTGGCGGTCATTGGTACCCAGGATATTGTATTTGGTGAGGTAGACCGCTAATGATGGCTGATGCGATAGAAATAGAAATGACACAGTTATCACCGCGTGCGCGTGCAGAAATTGATGAGCTGCTATCACATTTTCCGGCGGATCAGAAAAAATCCGCCCTGCTGGGCGCCCTTAGTGTCGTGCAGCATGAAAACAACGGTTATTTAACCGAAGAACTGATGACCCTGGTAGCGGATTACCTGGGCCTGGCAAAAATCGAAGTTTACGAAGTAGCCAGTTTTTATTCGATGTATGAGTTAAAGCCGGTGGCGCGCAACAATGTGGCGATCTGCACCAATATCTCCTGCATGTTAAGCGGCTCACAAAGCATTGTTGATTTTGTTGAAGATAAATTAGGCATAAAGATCGGCGAAAGTACCGCCGATGGACGCATCTACCTTAAAAAAGAAGAAGAGTGCCTGGCCGCCTGTGCCGGTGGTCCGATGATGCAGGTCAACCACGTATATTATGAAAATCTTACCCCTGAAAAAGTGGAAAAGATCCTGGATAGTCTGGAGTAACTGTTCGCATGTCAGCTAATGCCCATAACAATACAGTCAAACCAGAAGTCACCAAGCCCATGGTTAACACCGGCAACGAGCAGGTATGTTTTGCTACGCTGCAGTTTGATGAGTCTCCGTGGTCCTATGAAAACTACCTGAAAACCGGCGGTTACCAGGCGTGGAAAAAAATCCTCAAGGAAAATATATCGCCCGAAGACGTTATTGAAGAAATTAAGAAATCCGGTTTGCGCGGCCGCGGCGGCGCCGGTTTCCCGACCGGTCTGAAATGGAGCTTTATGCCACGCACGGCGCCGGTGCAGAAGTACCTGGTCTGCAACTCGGACGAATCAGAGCCGGGCACCTGTAAGGACAGAGAAATTTTACGCTATAACCCGCATGCCCTGGTTGAAGGCATGGCTATCGGCTGTTATGCCATGGGCGCCACCGCGGGGTACAACTACATGCGCGGCGAGTTTATGGACGAGCCGGCCATTCGCTTTAAACATGCCTTAAAAGAAGCTTATGCAAACGGCCTGCTGGGGCAAAATATTCTGGGCAGCGGGATCAACATCGACCTGCATGCCGCCCTGGGTGCAGGCGCGTATATCTGCGGCGAAGAAACCGCATTGCTCAACTCGCTTGAAGGCAAGCGCGGCCTGCCACGATTCAAGCCGCCTTTCCCGGCAAACTTTGGTCTCTATGGCAAACCTACCACCATTAACAATACAGAAACACTTTCATCGATTCCAGCGATCATGCGCAATGGCGGCGAATGGTTCATGAAGCTGGGTGTTCCCAACAGTGGCGGGGTTAAACTATTCTCCGTTTCCGGGCACGTTAACAAACCGGGCAATTTTGAAATTCCGATGGGCACGCCCTTTGCCGAGCTGCTGCAAATGGCGGGCGGCGTCAAAGACGGCCGCGAGCTGAAAGCAGTCATTCCCGGGGGATCATCCGTACCGGTAGTGCCGGCTCATATCATGATGCAGGCCAATATGGATTATGACTCCATTATTGAAGCCGGTTCAATGTTAGGCTCCGGTGCGGTGATTGTCATGGATGAAACCACCGATATGGTGCAGGCGCTGCGCCGCATATCACGCTTTTACTTTTCAGAGTCCTGCGGCCAGTGCACCCCTTGCCGTGAAGGCACCGGCTGGTTGTACCGCATGCTGACACGAATCGTTGAAGGCAAGGGCACCATGACTGATCTGGACAAGCTCGATGATGTTGCCAGCAAGATTGAAGGCCGGACCATTTGCGCACTGGGCGATGCGGCCGCCATGCCGGTGCGCAGTTTCCTCAAGCATTACCGGCATGAATTTGAATATTACGTTGAACACAAACACAGCATGATAAAGGCGGCTTAAAAATGATTATTCCGCAAATGAACGCAAATGAACGCAAATGTTTTTTAAGTGTTTCCACTAAGTGCAGTGGCGAGCGTTGTTTGTTAAATCTTACGAGAGTCAGTTTTGCAAAAAACAATAATAACTATTCGCGTTTATTTGCGTTTATTTGCGGAAATTAAAAAAAATGTCAGAAGTCAACGCAACAGCCAATACCACGGAAACCGTAACAATCACTGTCGACGGGCAGCAGATGCAGGCCCGTAAAGGTGCCATGCTGATCGAAGTAACAGATGCGCACAATATCAAAGTGCCGCGTTTCTGTTATCACAAGAAACTGCCGATAGCTGCCAACTGCCGCATGTGCCTGGTGGAAGTAGAAAAAGCACCGAAACCCTTGCCGGCCTGTGCCACACCGGTGATGGATGGCATGGTCGTGCATACGCATTCGCAAAAAGCCAAAGATGCACAAAAATCGGTGATGGAATTTTTACTGATTAACCATCCACTGGACTGCCCGATCTGTGACCAGGGCGGTGAATGCGAGCTGCAGGATGTGGCTGTCGCTTACGGCCCGGATGTCTCGCAATATATGGAAACCAAGCGCGTGGTGTTTGATAAAAACATTGGGCCATTAATTGCCACTGAGCTGACCCGCTGTATACACTGCACCCGTTGTGTGCGTTTCGGCAGGGAGATCGCAGGCATCCGCGAACTGGGCATGACCGGGCGCGGCGAGAATGCACTGATTTCCACCTTTGTCGATGAATGTGTGAATTCAGAATTATCCGGCAATGCCATCGACGTTTGCCCGGTAGGCGCGCTGACTGCAAAACCCTCCCGTTACAAAGGCCGTGCCTGGGAAATGCTGCAGCACAGGACGATTGCAGCGCATGACTGCGTCGGTTCGAATATTTATGTGCATACCTTGCGCGGTGAAATAAAACGCGTGGTGCCTTGTGAGAATGAAGCCATTAACGAGGTCTGGCTGTCTGATCGGGACCGCTTCAGTTATGAAGGCATTGATACCCCTGACCGTTTAACCACGCCGATGATCAGGCGCGATGGTCAATGGCAGCCGGCAGACTGGGAAGAAGCCTTGCAGCTGGTGGCGAACAAATTCAGGGCTGCCGCGGATGAACTGGCAAAACAGACGGCGCAGCAGCAGGCTGCTGAAGAAGCCCATGCAGATGAAGGCAAGGCTGATGACGCGGCAGCCGCGGAAGAGTCGCAACCGGCTGCTGCACAGACGGGTGCAGAAATAGCCGCACTGGTTTCGGTTAACTCAACACTGGAAGAACACTTCCTGACGCAAAAACTGCTGCGCGGGTTGGGCAGCGGCAATATTGATTCCCGTTTGCGCCAGAGCGATTTTTCAGACCAGGATGTCGCCCCCGTTATGCCGTGGCTGGGGCAGAATCTTGCACAGCTTGAACAGCTTGATGCGGCCTTGCTGATTGGCTCGAATATTCGCAAGGAACAGCCGCTGGCTAACCTGCGTATACGCAAAGCGGTAGTTAGCAATCATGCACAGGTTTCTTTCCTGAACCCGCGTATGTATGAATTTAATTACCCGGTCGCCAATAACATCGCTGTTGCGCAACAGAGCATGGTGGCTGAACTGGCAGCTATCGCTGCCGCTGTATATCAGTTAAGCGGTAATGCCTTGCCCAAAAATATTGCAACCGCGGTGTCAAAAGCGGAAAGTGATGTATCACATCAGGCCATCGCCAGGCAGCTGATGGATGCACGGGCCGCCAGCGTGATACTTGGCAACTCTGCACAAATGCATCCGCAGTTCTCGGCATTACGTGTACTGGCGGATGCCATCGCCCGGGAAACAAACAGCACCTTCGGTTACTTGAGCGATGGCTGCAATGCAGCCGGCGCCTGGCTGGCCGGTGCGCTACCGCATCGCGGCGCGGGCGGTGCCACTGAAAATATCACAGCAGGTAAAAATCTTGCCGAGATAAACCAGCTGAAACTTGCTGCCTGCCTGTTAGTTAATATTGAGCCGGATACCGATGCGCTCGACGCCCATGAACTTATGGCGACATTGAAGCAGGCTGACTTCGTGGTGTCACTGTCAGTTTACAATTCAGCCTCGGTGAAGAAGGTTGCGGATGTAATGCTGCCGGCAGCCAGCTTTATGGAAACTTCGGGTACTTTCGTTAATGCGGAAGGCTACTGGCAAAGTTTCAAGGCCGTGGTGGATGCCAAAGGCGGTTCGCGGCCGGCGTGGAAAATTTTACGCGTGCTTGGCAACCTGTCAGGGCTGGACGGTTTCGATTATTTTTCTTCCGAAGACGTGAAGAACGAAGTGCGTTCATTGTGTGAGTCCGTTGAACTGTCAAACACGGTAGCAAATGCCGGCACGGTTAAACTTAAGCCGGCGGCCAAAGGCATTTACTGTGCAAGCGATGTGCCGATGTACCAGCAGGACGCCATTGTGCGCCGTGCAACGTCATTACAGAAAACGGTCGATGCACAATCATTGTGTGTCCGGCTGAACAGCGCTGAAGCGAAACGCCTGGGTGTGAGCAATGCCACGACGGTGACAGTGAAGCGGGGCGAGGGCAGTGCCGCTTTCAACCTGCTTATTGATGACACGGTACCGGATGCCTGCGCCTGGATTCCGAGTGCGGTGGAAGGCAATGAGTTGCTGCCAGCAGCATTTAGTGTTGTCAGTATTGAACGTATTGGTGCAGATACAGCAGCAGGTGCAGGGGCATGAGTGAAATGATTGACAGGCTGCTTGCCATCGGCGTTGATCTCTGGAGCTGGTTTCCTGCAGACTGGCAAACCTTTCTATTAATCCTGGGCAAGATTATCCTGATTCTTGCGCCGCTGATGATCTGCGTGGCTTACATCACCTATGCAGAACGCAAGATCATCGGCTACATGCAGATACGCATCGGTCCCAACCGTGTCGGCCCGCGTGGCTGGCTGCAACCGATTGCCGATGCCATGAAACTGCTGTTCAAAGAGGTCATCATTCCGACCAGGGCGGACAGGTTTCTGTTCCTGATCGCTCCGGTACTGTCCATCATGCCGGCGCTGGCCGCGTGGGCGGTGATTCCATTTGATCGCGGCATAGTGTTAAGCAATGTCAATGCTGGCCTGTTGTACGTGCTGGCGCTTACATCCATCGGTGTGTACGGTGTAATCATTGCCGGCTGGGCATCAAATTCCAAGTACGCTATCCTGAGTTCGCTGCGTGTCGGCGCACAAATCGTGGCTTACGAGATTGCCATGGGTTTCGCGCTGGTAGGCGTGATAATGGCCAGTGGCAGTCTGAACCTGGGCGCTATCGTTGAAGGCCAGGCCGGCGGCCTGTCCAGCTGGTACATCTGGCCGTTATTGCCGCTGTTCTTCGTGTATTTTATTTCCGGCGTGGCAGAAACCAACCGTGCACCGTTTGATGTCGCCGAAGGTGAGTCTGAAATCGTGGCCGGCTTCCACGTTGAGTATTCCGGCATGGCGTTTGCGGTGTTCTTCCTGGCTGAATATGCCAATATCATTTTAATTTCTTCCCTGACCTCACTGATGTTCCTCGGCGGCTGGCTGTCGCCGTTTGAAGGTCTTGTTGGTGCGGATCACTGGCTGGGCGCCTCGAATTTATTCTGGTTTTTTGCCAAGGCCTGTGTTTTTGCCTTCTGTTTCCTCTGGTTCCGCGCCACTTTCCCGCGTTACCGTTACGACCAGATTATGCGCCTGGGGTGGAAAGTATTTATTCCTGTGACCATTGTCTGGCTGTTCGTTGAAGCGGTGATGGTTGTGGCTCAAGTCGGTCCCTGGGCTGCATAAGGGCGGGGTAGCAAGATGAGTACAGTAAAACATTTTTTCAAAAGTTTCAGCTTCTGGGAACTGTTGCAAGGTTTGAGTGTGACCGGCCGTTATCTGTTTGCACGAAAAATTACCGTGCAGTACCCGGAAGAAAAGACGCCCATGTCACCGCGTTTTCGTGGATTGCATGCGCTGCGCCGTTATGCCAACGGTGAAGAACGCTGCATTGCCTGTAAATTGTGTGAAGCGGTGTGTCCCGCGCTGGCAATCACCATTGAATCGGAAGAACGCGAAGACGGTACACGCCGCACCACGCGTTACGATATTGATTTATTTAAATGCATATACTGCGGTTTCTGCGAGGAGGCCTGCCCGGTGGATTCCATTGTCGAAACGCATATTTTTGAATACCACTTTGAAGAGCATGGCACACAGGTAATGACCAAAGACAAATTGCTTGCAATTGGCGATAAATACGAAGCGGAAATAGCCGCCAACAAGCAGGCGGATGCGATTTACCGCTAGTATGGACCGCCGGGAATGTGACTTAGGAAATAAGCATGACGATTACTGATTTTTTATTTTTCGCTTTTGCCACTGTCGTTATCGGCTCTGCGCTGGGTGTGGTGTCTTCTAAAAACCCGGTGCATTCCGTGTTATTTTTAGTGCTGACATTCTTCAGCAGTGCGGCTATCTGGCTGATGCTGGAAGCGGAGTTCCTGGCGATTGCACTGGTGCTGGTGTATGTCGGCGCGGTGATGGTGCTGTTCCTGTTCGTGGTCATGATGCTGGATATCAACGTGGCAAAAATGCGCGAGGGTTTTGTATCCTACCTGCCGGCGGGGCTACTGTTTGCTTTATTGATGCTGGGCGTCATGGTCTGGGTGGTCGGCCCTGTCGGCCCGGATGTGATGGCGACTGCCGGACTGGATAAGGCAGTCAGACATGCGGCGGATTACAGCAACACGGAAGCGCTGGGTGAAATACTTTATACCGACTATGTGCTGGCATTTGAAATTGCCGCTGTCATTTTGCTGGTGGCGATTGTTGCCGCCATTACCTTAACGCTGCGCAGACGGCCGACAACCAAATACCAGACACCGGGCAAGCAGATCCAGGTTAAACGTAACGACCGTCTGAAAATTATCAAGTCGGATGCTGAGGTATTGAAGTGATGATTGGTTTAACCAGTTACCTGACCCTGGCTGCCATTTTATTCGCCATCAGTGTGGCGGGCATTTTTCTTAACCGGAAAAATATTGTGGTGCTGTTGATGTGCATCGAACTGATGCTGCTGGCGGCAAATATTAATTTCATCGCTTTTTCGCATTACCTGAATGATTCCGCCGGCCAGGTATTCGTGTTCTTTATTCTCACGGTTGCCGCCGCGGAGGCAGCCATTGGCCTCGCCATACTTGTTACCCTGTTCCGCAGCCGTCGAACCATTGATGTCGAAGAGCTCGACACCCTGAAAGGATAAGCCCGAAGGAGAACCAGATGGAAAACCTGTATCTTGCCATTCCGTTAGCTTCACTTTTTGGCGCCATTGTTGCCGGTTTTTTTGGCGGAACAATCGGCCGAAAAGGCGCGCATACGGTGACCATTACGGGTGTTGCTGTTTCTTTCATCCTCTCGCTGGTCGCCCTGAATCATCATGTGTTCAACGATGCACCCGCGTACAATGGCTCGGTTTATGTATGGATGGTGTCGGAAGGCATTCGCTTTGAAGTCGGTTTCCTGATCGATAACCTGACCGTGATGATGATGGCGGTCGTCAGCGGTGTGTCACTGATGGTGCATATCTACACCATCGGTTACATGGAAGATGACCTGCACAACTGGCCGAAAAACAGCCTGGCGGGCACCAATTCCTATCAGCGCTTCTTCAGTTATATTTCGCTGTTCACCTTTTCCATGCTGATACTGGTGATGTCGAACAACTTCATGCAGCTGTTTTTCGGCTGGGAAGCCGTGGGCCTGGTGTCTTACCTGCTGATCGGTTTCTGGTCGGTACGCCCGACAGCCGTTTATGCAAACCTGAAAGCGTTTCTGGTTAACCGCGTGGGCGACTTCGGTTTTATTCTCGGCATCGCCGCAGTGGTGATGTATACCGGCAGCCTGGATTATTACGATGTATTCGCCCAGGCCGAAAAACTGTCATCACAAACCATGAGCATCTTCCCGGATGCGCAGTGGAGCGTGATCAGCGTAATCTGCATTTTGCTGTTTATCGGCGCCATGGGTAAATCGGCCCAGGTTCCATTACATGTCTGGCTGCCGGATTCAATGGAAGGTCCGACACCGATTTCGGCACTGATCCATGCCGCGACCATGGTAACGGCTGGTATCTTTATGGTCACCCGCATGTCGCCGCTGTATGAATGGTCCGAAGCCGCACTGAGTTTTATTATCGTTATCGGCGCAGTTACCGCCTTCTTCATGGGCCTGGTTGGCGTCGTGCAGAATGATATCAAGCGGGTGGTGGCTTATTCGACGCTGTCGCAGCTGGGTTATATGACCGTTGCGCTGGGGGCATCCGCCTACTCGGCCGCCGTGTTCCATTTGATGACGCACGCATTCTTTAAAGCGCTGCTGTTCCTGGCAGCCGGTTCGGTCATTATTGCCATGCATCATGAACAGGATATGCGCAAGATGGGCGGACTGAAGAAATATCTGCCGATTACTTACTGGACATCCCTGGTGGGTTCACTGGCGCTGATCGGGTTCCCGGGATTTTCCGGCTTCTTCTCCAAGGACGGCATCATCGAAGCGGTCCACCATTCTACGATTCCCGGCCACGATTTTGCCTACATGGCGGTGTTGTCCGGAGTATTTATTACAGCGTTCTATTCTTTCCGTATGTTCTTCCTGGTGTTTCATGGGCAGGAACGCATGGACCAGCATACCAGGGAGCATTTACATGAACCCGCCTGGGTGGTTACCGTGCCGTTGATTGCACTGGCGATTCCTTCCGTCTTTATCGGCGGCTTAACCATCGGCGATATGCTGTTTGGTGATTATTTCGGCAACGCGATTTATATTGCCGAGCAGCATGAAGGCCTTGCTGAAGTCGGTAAGCACTTCCATGGCGCCTGGGCATTTGTTGAACACAGTTTTTCAGCACCGCCGTTTTACCTGGCCGCACTCGGGGTTTTCTCTGCCTGGTTTATGTACATGAAACGTCCCGACCTGTCAGAGATATACAGGCAGAAGTTTATTGGCCTGTACAACCTGCTTGACCGTAAATATTACTTCGACGATATC
>JAJDNP010000002.1 GCA_022340645.1 Gammaproteobacteria bacterium
CGGGTATCGCCATTGACACCGTGGTAGACGACTTGCAGCAACGATTAGTAAAGAATTTTTCCTTATGAACAAGAAGCCAGGTACCGGTAACCCGTCCGTACGAAAAGTAACTGCCGGTGAAAAACTCAAAGGCTCGGATAAGGTTTCGCGCATTCCCGTCAAGGTGCAGCAGAGCACCGAGCGGTTGCGCAAGCCGGGCTGGATTCGCGCGAAGAGTCCGTTCCACCCCAACGTGAAAAAGCTGAAAGCGGTATTGCGCGAGCAGAAACTGTTTACCGTATGCGAAGAAGCGGCCTGCCCGAACCTGGGAGAGTGTTTTGCCAAAGGTACTGCCACCTTCATGATAATGGGTGAAATCTGCACCAGGCGTTGCCCTTTCTGTGATGTTGGCCATGGCCGTCCCCTGCCGCTGGATAATAACGAGCCGCAGCACCTGGCCGAAACCATCAGGGCTATGGGTCTGTCTTACGTTGTCATTACATCTGTCGACCGTGATGATTTGCGTGATGGTGGTGCCGGGCATTTTGTAGAATGCATAAACAAAACGCGCGAGTTAAACCCGCATATAGAAATTGAAGTACTGGTTCCCGACTTTCGCGGCCGCATGGACCTGGCTCTGGAGATATTGCATCAGTCACCGGCGGATGTGTTTAACCACAACCTGGAGACGGTGCCGCGCCTGTATAAACAATGCCGCCCCGGTGCCGATTACCAGTGGTCGCTGACCCTGTTGAAACGCTTCCGGCAATTACACCCTGAAGTACCGACGAAATCCGGATTAATGCTCGGCCTGGGCGAAAGTATGGATGAAGTCATAGAGGTAATGCATGACATGCGGGCGCATGATGTCGACATGTTAACCCTGGGCCAGTACCTGCAGCCGAGCAGGCATCATCTGCCTGTCGAGCGCTATGTCACGCCGGATGAGTTCGACGAGTTACACGACAGGGCAGTGGCGCTGGGTTTTAAACACGTTGCCAGCGGCCCCATGGTGCGTTCCTCTTATCACGCCGACCTGCAGGCGCACGGCAAGTTTGGTGAAAAATAATTTACTAAATAATAGCGATTAACATAAACGTGTCACCCTGGGTGTTAGCTATGAACCCGGCGAAATATATTATCGCCGGGTTCATAAGGATGGCTCGAGTATATTTTTTATTGTAACCATAATTTTAGTTGAGGATTAAAATGGGTTTTATATTTAAACCGGTACGCTGGGTGCTGGCTCAAATAATTATTTTTATTGACTGGGTCACACGCCCAGAACCGGTACAGCGTTCAGTTGAAAGGCAGCGGGTGATTGATAAGCAAACGGAAACAATGGCTTTGTATCAATTTCAGCAGTGCCCTTTTTGCGTAAGAGCCCGCCGCCAGATCCGCCGTCTGGCGTTGAATATTGAAACCCGCGATGCACGAAATGATCCGCAATGGAACCAGGAGCTTATAAACGATGGCGGTAAGTATCAGGTGCCCTGCCTGAAAATTACAAAAGATGGTGGCGAGGTGGAATGGATATACGAATCAAAGATCATCAATCAGTACATGGAAGAAAAGTTTTCAGCAAATAATTTGTAGTGCCGAAACAGTCGGGGAGGCGCGAACCGAATCATACGATTTTAATCTGTGTTTATTTACTACGCGCCTCCTGCGCTACTTCCTTCGGACCGTACTGGCGTACGTTCAAAATGCTGCAGGCATTTTAGTGTGTTTTTTGCGGACTCATGCTTCATCTTACGGTGGCAGACCTGCCGCGGTGCCAATTCGCTGAGTCGACAGCGCAAGATTGTCGATGTAAAGGTGCAGGTCATTGGGCGCTCGCCAGTCGCCACCATAAAAAACATCCACCCAGAACTCTTCGATTTTCAGATCTTCTGTCGTCCTGAACATGAGGTTATCTATTTCCATGGCCAGGTAACCATCTACCCAGCCGCGCAGGATACCGTCGTGTTTGCCGACCGTGTTTAGCTTCACGTAGGTCTCGATGCAGTACCACCTGTTTATTTGCAGGGTGCCGCGGTTGTCATTATACCAGAGCATACTCTGACCATAATTGCCTGGCATATCGGCATGGTAGGTGTAATAGCCGATGTCGACGAAACCGGAGCCTAGCCATGAGCGCCCGAACCGCATTCGCGCAGACCAGCCATTCGAGCCGTCGGATTTTCTGCCTCCCCAGCCTGCATTGTTGTACCTTCCCGCAGGCCCGGGCAGTTTTCCGCCCTTTTTGATGCTTTTCCAGGTGTCATCGAAGCGCAGGTAGTAGCGTGAATAGAGTTCGGACGGTTCGGCCATGCCGGCATCGGCAAAACGATAGCTCATGCTGACACCGTAGTGTGAATTTTTATTGACCGTAATGCGCAGCGATTTCTCGCCGTTGAATACAACGTTGCCGCCCACCAGCTGCCTGTTGCTGGCATGAGAACCATGGCTGAAGTGGTCTGCATAATTCTCGTCTTCAAAGTCCTCGAAGAAAAAAACATTGGCGTCATTTCGGGCAACATCCGGATTTGCACCAATCCCCTGAGGGTTTGACAACGGGGATGTTGGCAATTCAGCACAGCCTGATACGAATACAGGCAAGAGAATTTGCAGCAGACCCGTTGAAAAAACTCGCAAACATGGATTACATATACTAATCTCAGAGTAATTCACTGACTAATACCCCGCGGTACATAAAATACAGATTGTAAACACTGTATCCGAGTATTAGTTAATAAATGATAAATGTCCATGACCAGAATCATAAGCTGACAGGCAATCTGATAATAACGGACAATCAAAACTTATGGTTGAGCGGCTGGTGTTAATCCGGCCGGCTGCTCGAGGTATGAGGTGGCTGAAATTGTAAAGTTTTATTGGCTAGTTGCCGATAATTGAGAGGCAAGTGCTATTTTATGGTGGCCGGGTTTGATCTGGATTGAAAGCGTGTTGATAGTTCCTGTCCCTGGATGAGGTGTGCTTTAGCGTTACTTCTACCTGGGACGGCTTAATCAGAAAGGACAGAGGCCACGTATAAGTGTGTATTCGGCTGCTCAAAGAACTGGAACCACCTCTCTTAATTCAAGTAAGGACAGATTCTAAAGTTAGATAAACATTGGCAGACAGTAATGAAAAAAGATGGTAGAGATAGACGTAAACTCAGTGGTAATCGCGTTTTGGCTAAATGCGAGGTGGTGCTGCCCGTCTCAAACCCATTTGCTCATTTTTACAATAATGTAAAAACCGGGTACATGGTATTGAATATTCGCGGTGGATGCCTCTACCTGGAAGAGAGTATTACAAAAGAACATATAGAAAAGATATTCCCCGATGAGCACACAACCGTATTCGATAAACTTACGCTTTTTCTCAATGATAAACCCGAAATTGTTATAAAAAAGATCAAAGTGACTTTTGTCAGGCTGAAGCAGGAGGAAAACCGGGAAGGTGTTGTATTCCGCTTTACCGATATTTCCGAAGAGCACCTGGATACGCTCAATACCCTGCGCTTTAAATTACCCATCATCAGCTCCGATGAAGAATCCTCAGTACCTTTTCATGAAATTATCACATTAGATAGAAGTGATCAGTTTGAATTGCTGTAGTCAGTATCAACTTCTCGCATTTATCAATCCGAGATGCAAGAACCATCTGTTGCTTTTTGCTGGCTACCTAGTTCAATGTTTCTTCCCTCTACTGCCTTACTTTTTTAGGCGGCCAGGCAAAGCATGCTTAAACCGTTGGATCACCAGCACTGAAGTCGAAAATGAACTTGGCGAGTGAGAAAGTATGAATCACTGGATCAAATTGATTGACGCTGATAAAAAAAGCAAAAACCATCTCGACGCTACACCCGAACAAATCTACGATTGTGTCTCACTTCTTGCGCTGAGTATAGTTCATCATCGCACCAAGTTCGGTATTGTTCCATTCGAATACACTGCGATTGAACTTGGCAACGCCGAGCATGGACCTGTTTCGCCTGAGGTACTCGCTGAAGGAAGGCGGACCCTGGAAGAGGCGCTTGAGTTCATTAAAGCGGCGTCTACCCTGTCATCGAAACAGCAGCCAGAGGCGAAAGCGCCAAAGATCAAACTGGAGGAGAAAAGACAGCAAATTCGCATCAACGTATCAGCCCCAATCCAGGTGATCCTTGAAAACTCTACCACGCCACTCAAAGCAAAACTGGAAAACATCTCGTGGGGAGGTGCGGCCTTGTGCGTTGAACAAGATATTGGTGAGGTCGAAGATTTTATTCACATCGAGCTCCCGAGTTTTAGAGGTCGTCATATAAGGGTGGAGGCACAGATTGTCAGAATTTTGGATTCCCATGACGGGCTAATATACAGTGTACGGTTTTCAAAGTTAAAAACCGCTGACGAGAATGTATTCGAACAACTCCTCGAGTTCCTTGCCGATTCGGGAGATGACACTGGCCAACGTAAGAATGTAAGGCTGACACAACGAATCGATATCCAGTATGACGATATTAATGAGCTACAGGCGACCCTGGAGGATATATCTGCCGGTGGCCTGGGTATAACTGTACCGGAACCGATGGAACTAAATCAGTCGCTGCTAGCAGTGATCAGTACTACCGACGAGAGTTGCCAACTGGTATTACGGGCCCGGGTCGTTCGACAACAAGAGCTAGAATCTTCAAACATCAAGCTATTTCGAGTAGGTCTCGAATTCGAACACCCGACCGAAGATCTCAAGGACCGGATAAAAAAACTAATACAAACGATGGCGTCCGCCAATCCAGCCAACAAATTTGAGATCTTATAGGCCGATATTTAGCGCTAGCCCGATTATTTCATAGGAACACTGAAAATATCACTTAACGTTATGATTATAAAAAGAAATATAGGTATATTAGAAAACTGCACTATGTACCGGCATCGCTATGCAGCTTTTGTAAAATTCTCAGCGGCCCCATGATTAATTTATTTTGGAATCGATTCGTCTGTAACCATAGCTATGGCTATGCTTTTCAACGAATCGATCAAACTGACTCACTGAGATTTCTCCAAAACTCTGCATTCCTATGAAATATTCGGGCTAGATAAAAGACAGCTTATTTCAGCAGCACATGCTCGGATAAAGTCGATACTAATTCCAATTCAGCTTAGTTATTCAAATTCATCCTTTTCAATTTCAAGGTAGACGCGGCTGATGTGTGCACCCAGGCGTAATTCAAAACCGGTCCAGCTGTTAAAGTCACTCAGCGCCGTGATAACCTGGGGTTTCATCTCGTAATCGGACATACCTTCATCGTACAGTTCTTTCACTGCATCGCGTAGTGAAGCGAGATACGATTTATACGCCAGTGCCATGCCAACAGCGCCAACACTGCCATGACCCGGGATATAGTATTCAAATTTCATGGCTGCAATTTTGTCGATAGCTGCAATGTTGCCCTTGAAGCTTGAATCATCCTCCATAATACCAAGAAAGCGGTTGCGGACCACATCACCCGTAAATAACGCATTTTCGCCAACGATTTCGATCATGATGTCATTATCGGTGTGTGCTTTACCGGTGTGGATTATCCGAAAGTTTGTATCGCCCACAGTAATCACGTCGCCATCATTAACAATTTTATCCGGCGCAACGACATGTTTGCCATCGGCGGTATTTTCCGTGATGCGGTTGATGGTTTCTAGCCAGAATGGCCCGTCATTTCCCTCCAGTCGCGCTTTCATATTTGGATGGCCATAGATAACAGCATTCGGGTAGTGCCGCTTGATACCTTCATTTCCCAGCCAGTGATCACCGTGTGCGTGTGAATCGAATACTGCCGCTATCGGCATATCAAACGTTTCTTTGATCTTGCTGGCCACCATCTCACCAGCCCAGGCACTGCCGCCAGGGTCCATCAGCACGATTCCTTTGCTGGTAGTGACGATGATGACATTATTACGAAACCCATGGTTTTTGCTATCGGGCAATTCAAGCGGTCCGAAAATGACATGAATCTTGTCAGTCACCTGCTTCATTATGTAATTGAATTCAGAGTCATCAGATTCAGCAGCATAAACTGTCAGTGGCTGCGCGGTAAAACAGAGCAGGCTGGCAATGATAAGGTATTGAATAGTTTTCATGGTTCAGCTCCCGTCAGGTTTGATTGTGCGTTTGTTGATGCCGCCATGCTAAACCCTCGCCTTTCGATTGTTATGGCAGTATTATGTTTTTTATATGTTATTTATATGGCGGGCCTGATATGGCGCGGTTGTTGAAGAAGACCGCCGGGGTGAGGCCCGAGATGAGACTAAACGATGAATACCGACAGGCCGTTTCAAATTGGTAACGTGCTGGTCGATCCGGCCAATGGACGCGTTTTGTCTGATGGCAAGGAGCATAAAATCGAACCCCGGATGATGGATGTGCTGGTATATCTGGCCAGCCGCGCCGGGAATGTTGTCAGCCGCGAAGTGCTGGAACAGGAAGTATGGAATGGGCGGGTCGTAAGTTATGATGCACTCACCGGCACCATGCGCAAACTGCGCAAGATATTGCAGGATGACGCGCGAAATCCGCGTATTATCGAAACTATTCCGAAAAAAGGCTATCGCCTGCTGGCGTCCGTCATTGAGCCGGCCGATAGTGATAAAAGGTTAGCACCTTTTAATAAACAGATGCATCGAGAGCGGCACAGCTATGGTTTGTTGCTTATTGTCTTCATATCTATTCTGGCGCTCACGTTTACGTTCAACTTTAACCATATGACGAAAGAGGTTGCTCAGCCAGCTGCGGAGCCTTACACGATTGCAGTGCTGCCATTTAATAATCTGGGCGGCGATGCCGCACAGGAATATTTTGCTGATGGCATGACGGATGATCTCATCACCGAACTGGCGAAAAACCCGGATTTATTCGTAATCGCCAGGGATTCGACATTTCTCTACAAGAACAACGCCGTCGATGTCCGGCAGATAGCGCGCGAACTCGGCGTTCGTTTTATTTTGAGCGGTTCCGTACGGCAGGCGGGAGACAGGCTGCGTTTGAATGTGCAACTGATTAATGCCGAAGACGGCGGAATTGTCTGGGCGGACAGCTTCAACGGCAAACTGAAAAAAGTGTTCAGCCTGCAGGATAAGATTACAGACAATATTCTTACCTCACTTGCTATCGGTATGCACGCACCGGCATCCCTGCTCGGTTCCGATGACAGGCCGGTCAGTATCGAGGCCTATGATTATTTCCTGCATGGCCGCAACCGTTTTTTCCGTTATGCAAGCAAGCAGGACAACCAGAAAGCGCGCGAGTTGTACGAGAAAGCCATAGAGCTGGATAATGATTATTCCATGGCGTACGCCATGCTCGCCTGGACCTATGCCTTCGATGCCATGAACGGCTGGAGCGATAATCGCAAGGTTTCACTGGAGCAGGCATTAGTCTATGCCAGGAAAGCGCTGGCGAGAAATGAAGCGCTGCCAGTGGCCTATTTTGTTACCGGCCTGGTGTACCGCGAATTCGGCCAATACGAGCAGGCCAGGCAAGAGGCCGAGAAAGCCCTGGTATACGATTCGAACTACGCAAATGCTTACGTGCTGCTCGCAACGCTGCTGTATTACACCGGGCATGCTGAAGAAGGGCTGGAAAAAATAAAAATGGCAATGCGCCTGAATCCGCATCATCCATATAACTATCCTTTTCATCTGGGGCAGGCTTATTTCATCCTTGAGCGTTATGATGAAGCGATCGCAGCTTTCGAGCAGGGGCTCGATAGCAATCCGTCTTCCGAGCGCATGCATGTCTGGCTGGCCGCTGCCTACGTAAAAGCAAACCGGCCTGGCGATGCGAAGTGGGAGGCAGACCAGGTTCTTGCCATCAACCCGGACTTCGACATCGAGAAAATCAGACAGGCATTCCCCTTTAGCGATGCAAAGGATCTCGAACGATTTTTATCAGCAATCAGGCAGGCGGGACTGGGGGGTCAATTGTGAACTAAAAGGGCTCTGACGCCAATGCCAGTAAGTTAAGAATGCAGGTGCAAATTTATTCGCACAGCGGCGCAAACGTATGTGCATCGTGCGAATAAATTCGCAGCTACAACAGAAAAATGAGCTTCACTTACTGGCATCGGCTCTGGCGCCTTATCATTGTAATTTTATATTCAGTTTTTTCAATTTGCATCAGTCCCACGGTGGTATCGGTTGGGATCATGCCAAAGCCAGAGAAATCTGGCTAACATCCGGCGCCGCCCTGCTGGACAGCGAACTCAGTGCCACCGATATTCACCCGCCCATTATTCTGCAGGTAAACAGGAAAAACGCCCGTTTCGCCAAGGTCAGTAATATATTTCAACATTATGTTATTACCAATTTGCAGAACTTGCCAGCGGCCGGTAATAGTGCTGTTAGAAGCGCCACCCGCCATGCCGGGCACTGACCAGCTGCCTTCCCTGTAATAACTGTAACGACCGTCATGACAAAAGCTGACCGTGGTAAGTGTGCTGTTTGAACTGGTAACCGAACCGGAAAAAGCAGTGAGTTTTGAGCCGCTCAAACCCTGCTTCCATAGTTCAACATAATCTTCTGCAGCGGCTGAGGTAGCGGCCAGCAATAATCCGGCAAAGATTAATTTATTTAATCGAGTTAGATAAATCATTTTCAATTCCAGAAACGCGAAACCAACTTTAAGAAGTGTTGAATTGCGTCAAAACCTGACACAGCACTTGCACTGGTTGATGACCCTTGCTGAGACGATTATGATTAACATTATCAAATCATCAGGCAATTGCTGATGGATCAATGACTAATGCAATATAAACTGTTTTTGTCTCGGTCTTCGGTGAATTTAACACATGAAGCAGATTCACTGTATGATATCGCATCACTTTGCCGCAACGCAGATGTTATCTTCCGGGCAAAACCGGATATCTTGCAGCGGCAGGTTTGACCTGCTGTTTTTGCTTATCTACAACCATTTTCTTACCTTGTTCCTGTAGCTGATCCATGCTGAACCAAACTGATGCTCTAGCATTCTTTCTTCTGTTCTCACAAAAACCATCTCCATTAAAATAGCAAAAATGGCGATAATAATTAATGGCGTGATAGTGCCCATGAAAATTGCCAGTCCACACAAAATTAGAACCATCCCTAAATACATAGGATGTCTGGTTAAGCGGAATACGCCAGTTGTAATCAATGCAGTTGACATTTCAAATGGCTTGACGGTCGTCCGCGCTTTCCTGAATGCTGAATCAGCTGACAGGTTAAGGTAACCCCCGGCTGCTAAAGGAATTATGCCTAGCAGCGTCCAGGGGTATTGTACATATGCCGAAATTGGCACAATAAAGTGAAGTAACGCCATAGTACAAATTGAAATGAATAAACAGGCGGGAGGTGA
>JAJDNP010000022.1 GCA_022340645.1 Gammaproteobacteria bacterium
TGCTCCGGAATTCAATCGTCGTAAGTGACGCCGTCCTCGAACCACCCGCCAAGTCATCCGGATACGCCCACGTAATCGTAGGGTGCAATAACCAACGGGCATTGCACCGGAATTCAATCGTCGTAAGCGACGCCGCCCTCGAACCACCCGCCAAGTCATCCGGATACGCCCACGTAATCGTAGGGTGCAATAACCAACGGGCATTGCACCGGAATTCAATCGTCGTAAGTGACGCCGTCCTCGAACCACCCGCCAAGTCATCCGGATACGCCCACGTAATCGTAGGGTGCAATAACCAACGGGCATTGCACCGGAATTCAATCGTCGTAAGCGACGCCGTCCTCATAACCGCCGGCCCAGTCACCCGGATACACACCCTGTTTAACCAGGTAATGGAACGTAGAAAAAGGCCAGTCGCAAACCCTGGATACCAGCCCATGTTTCACCGGATTGATATGTACATAATCCATATGCGCACGATAATCAGCTTCGTCCTTGATAAGATGTTCCCAAAAACGCCGTTGCCAGATACCTCTTTCACCACGCTTCAGCCTTACCTTTGATCTCCATTCAGTTTTTGGCAGTGATTTGGAAAACTCGATTTTTATCAGCCGCAATCGTGTGGAAAAATCAGTGTCACCTGTCGGCAACTCAATAACGCAATGCAGATGATCCGGTAGAACAACCCAGGCATGAACAAGAAATGGATGACGTGTCTTCACCGATCTAACTGCAAACCGTAAAGTATTGATATGACGAACCAGAAGGTCGCTGCCAGCTCTTTGCAGTAAATTTATGGTGAAGAAATAGGTGCCACCGGGGCGATAAACTCTTCGATAGTCAGGCATAGTCGTTGCTTCCTTGCAGTTTATGGCGCAATGCCCGTTGGTTATTGCGCTCTACGATTTTTAACTATTATTCTTTAACTTGCAATGGATATGGTAATTCAAGCACCTGAGGTGCCGGAGTCGAAAAAGCCGACTCCGATACATCATCGAGTTCGTTCGGCGCAATGCCTTTCAGTTATTGCGCCCTACATACCGCCTTATTCATCGCAGGGCCGTAGGGCGCAATAACCAACGGGCATTGCGCCGTATTTCTCATAGACTACTCATTATCATGCAATGCATAAGGCAGTTCAAGCAGGCTGATTTCAGAGCCGGCATCATGCTTAAGTCGCAATTTTTCTCCCTCTGCGGCCTGTATCTGGATGACCGCCAGGGCCTCATACTGATTCACGGCCGTAGGGTAAACAGTTACCAGTGTGCCCGTATACTGGTTTTCTGTTGATAACTCCGTGGCCAGCTGATCACCGGCCCGGGGTCTGGTATCCGATATTATTTTTATCCGGTAAGTCCGCCGCTTTTGCTTGCCAAGGTAATGCGTGCGGGCAACGATCTCCTGTCCGGTGTAACAGCCTTTTTGGAAACTTACGCCGTCTATCAGGTCCAGGTTGGCCATTAGCGGAACAAATTCTTCGCTGGTTTTGCTGTCAATAAACGGCAGGCCGTTTTTGATGTCCAGGTAGTTCCAGTATGCGCTATTAACGGCGCTGGTTTTATCGATGACCGATTCCCACAATGTTTTCGCATTATCAAAGGAGCAGAATATTTCATAGCGTGGGGTTTCACCCGGGACGCGGATGATAATGTAGTCTTCACTGGATGACACGCTGTTTACCGTTGTGCCCAGCTTGTCATGAAAAGGCTGCAGCAGGCTGTCTGCATTTTTGCCGCTGATGCCAGTATGAATAAGCTGTTCGCTGACATCCTGTATCGCCACCTCGGCGCGCAGTACATAGTTCTGCAGATGACCGATACAGTGTTCAACCAGGTCGTTTCTGGTGCTGATGAAATAATTCTGCTGATACTTGAACAGGCGGAAGTTGGCGATCATACGGCCTTTGTTGTTACACAAGGCGCTAAGCTGGCTGTGTTTTTCATCGACCTTGTTAACATCGTTGGTGAACTGGCCCTGCATAAATTCAGCAGCATCCGGGCCGGCGAATACCACCGTACTGAAGTGTGACAGATCGCAGATGATATCGTTATTATCAACCAGCCTGTTATCGTAGAATTCATTTTTGAACACAAACAGACCATTGCTGTCCTGTGTTGCGCCATTTTGAATTAAGAAGGTTTTCCAGTTCTCATTCATTTGTTTCAGTCTCTTTTGATTTGTGACAATATTAGACAATCTTTATCCTCGAATCATTATATATTTAGTATGGTTATATTGTTCGGAGTATGCAGGGCGGGATAACCAACGGGCATTGCGCCATGTTTCTGTAACAGCATCCTGGTGCAATGCGCTGCGCTTATTGCACCCTACGTCTGGAAATTACTAGTAGGCCGGGATAAGGCTTTGCCGTTCCCGGCAGATGCTAGAATTGCCTGCAACGTCCCTTATGCAGGCCTGCAATTAGTGGGATAAACGAAGCAGGCAGGGTGCAATAACCAACGGGCATTGCGCCATGTTTCTGCAACGGCATAATGGTGCAATGCGCTGCGCTTATTGCACCCTACGACTCTGGACGTCACAATAATAGTAATGCATTATGCTTGACAGGCAGGGAGACGTTGTTAGTATCTACACGTAGGGCGCAATAACCAACGGGCATTGCGCCATGTTTCTGTAACAGCATACTGGTGCAATGCACTTCGTTTATTGCACCCTACAGCTCATGCAGGTCACATCACGGGAACATCCATGTGGACACCAATTTTGCTGGTTGATAAATGACAGATAAACGACCTGTTTATTTAAACCTGCTGAAAATACGCCTGCCGCTGCCGGGCATGGTATCGTTTGCTCACCGTATTAGCGGCGTGCTGCTTTTTTTATTTCTGCCATTTTCAGTTTACCTGCTGGATCAGTCGATTCAGTCGGAAGAATCTTTTGTCGCGGTTAAACAATTGTTAAGCCAGCCATTGATGCTGCTGCTGCAGTTGCTGCTGTTATGGTCCATTGCCCACCACTTTTTTGCCGGCGTTCGATTCCTGCTGATTGATGCTGAAATCGGTGTCGACAAGACGTCTGCGAGAATGGGTTCATGGCTGGTATTCCTGGCCGAAGCAGGCATCATGTTAATCATCATTCTCGGGGTATATTTATGAGCCTGTATGTCCTCGAAGGGCTGCGACCCTGGGTGATCCAGCGTGTCAGTGCAGTGTATATGGCGCTGTTTATCATCTACGCGGCCTGGTGTTATTTCACAGCTGATGTCATCGGCTATCAGCCATGGAAAAGCTGGCTATATCACCCGTTCAATACCTCGGTGGTTGGTATATTTATTATCGCCGTGCTGTTCCATGCATGGATCGGCATGCGCGACGTGGTACTGGATTATGTGCACAACATCATGCTGCGAATTTTTGTACTGGGTATTTTGTTTGGCGTGTTGATCGGCAGCGCTCTGTGGGTGTTTAGAATCCTGCTGTTATCCGTGGTCAGTTAGCACGGTTAATTAGCATTAACGGAATGTATAAATGAGTACGACTGAAATATCTCCCATAGCAAGACGTCCCATCGAAAGAAGGCAGTTCGATACTTTGATTATCGGCGCCGGTGGCGGCGGACTGCGTGCTTCTTTACAGCTGGCAGAAGCAGATTTAAGCGTGGCCGTGGTGTCCAAAGTCTTTCCAACGCGTTCCCATACAGTCGCCGCACAGGGCGGTATGAATGCCGCTCTTGCCAATGTCTCACCGGATAACTGGCACTGGCACATGTTCGATACCGTCAAGGGCAGTGATTACCTGGGTGACCAGGACGCGATCGAGTATATGTGCCGCGCGGCCCCGCGAGCGGTCTATGAACTCGAACATTTCGGCGTACCGTTTTCCCGGCTCGATAATGGAAAAATTTATCAGCGTGCCTTCGGCGGTCAGAGCCAGAACTTTGGCGGTGAGCAGGCGTCCCGGACCTGTGCCGCGGCTGACCGCACTGGCCACGCTATTCTGCATAGTCTGTACCAGCAGAACATACGGGCGAAAACGCATTTCTTCGATGAATTCTTTGCAGTTGATTTGCTAAGAGATGATGATGGCCGTGTGCTTGGCGCCGTTATATTTAATATTCAAAATGGCGACGTCGTTGTTATCGAGGCGAAAACGACGCTGCTGGCAACAGGCGGCGCCGGTCAGATTTTTAAAACCACGACCAACGCGCTGATTAATACCGGTGACGGTATGGGCATGGCAATGCGCGCCGGTATTCCATTGCAGGATATGGAGTTCTTCCAGTTTCATCCCACAGGTATTGCCGGCAGAGGCATGTTAATCACCGAGGGTGCGCGCGGCGAAGGCGGTTACCTGGTGAATGCCGATGGCGAACGCCTGATGGAGCGCTATGCGCCTAAAGCGAAAGATCTCGCCAGCCGCGATGTGGTCAGCCGCGCGATATCTATCGAAGTCAGGGAAGGCCGCGGTTGCGGGCCGAATAAAGATTACGTGATGCTGAAACTCGATCACCTGGGTGAAGAGGTAATACAGAAGCGGCTGCCCGGTATTCGTCAAACCTGTATCACATTCCTCGGTATCGATCCCGCTGAAGCTCCCGTTCCAGTTTTTCCGACCGCACATTACACCATGGGCGGCATACCGACCAATCGTTACGGCCAGGTAGTGGTGCCGGTTAAAGATACCCCGGAAGAGCCCGTGCAGGGCCTGTACGCGGCCGGTGAATGCGCCTGTGTCTCGGTGCATGGCGGCAATCGCCTGGGCGGTAACTCGCTGCTGGATATCCTGGTGTTTGGCCGCGCGGCGGCCAATCACATTATTGGCTATTTAAAGGAAAACCGCTATCACAGGCAAATTGATGAGGCGATCGTTGAGCGGGTTGTGGAAAAAGCCAGGCGTTTTGATCGGCCGGCTGAACCGGGAGCGGATGGCGAAACGGTGGCCGGTTTGCGCGCTGAGTTAAAGCAGGTGATGGAAGATCATTGTGGCGTATTCAGGGTTAAAGACGTTTTAAAAGAGGGCGTAGCTAAAGTTGAGCAACTTGCCGGGCGGATGAAGAATATACAGATTAACGATTCAAGCCATACTTTCAATACCGCAAAAGTGGAAGCCTTCGAACTGGAAAATTTAATGGCAGTCGCGCTGGCAACGATACACTCCGCCTGTGCAAGAGAAGAGAGCCGTGGCGCACATTCACGGGTGGATTTTCCGGAACGTGATGATAAATCATGGATGCGTCACAGTTTATATTCATTTGAAACCGGACTTGACTATAAGCCGGTAAGAACCAAACCCATGTCCGTTGAAAGTTTTCCGCCGAAGCCGCGAGTCTATTAAAGCAGTGAAAATGAATAAACGTGCAGGTTCGACTAAATCGTCTGGAACGATTTGAATGATAACCCTGAATGGGTGAGGCATATGGAAATGCCGAATGATTTATTCGGACATATTGAATAGCAGGTAGGGCGCAATAACCAACGGGCATTGCGCCGCATATTATTAGCATCTGATGCTTGCCATTCGGTGCAATGTGCTGCGCTTATTGCACCCTACGTCTGGAACACATTAGTAGGCCGGGATAAGGTTTTTACCGTTCCCGGCAGATGCTAGATTTGCCTGCAACGTACCTTATGCAGGCCTACAATTAGTGGGATAAACGAAGCAGGTAGGGTGCAATAACCAACGGGCATTGCACCATGTTTCTGCAACAGCATATTGGTGCAATGCGCTACGCTTATTGCACCCTACGGTTCTAAATCAGTGAACAGTTTAAAGCCAAACATTTATCCTTGGCGAATGTGAAGTGGCATATGGGTGATGCATGAAATTTAAAATCTATCGATACAACCCGGAAACAGATGCGAAACCTTATATTCAGGAATACCAGCTTGACAGGGTTGAGCCGGGCACCATGCTGCTTGCTGCCTTGCTGCGGATTAAGGATGAGCAGGATGAGAGCTTAAGTTTTCGCCGCTCCTGCGGCGAGGGCGTTTGCGGTTCCGATGGCATGAATATCAACGGCATCAACGGTCTCGCCTGTATTACTTCACTTGATAGTTTAAAACAGCCGATAGAAATTAAACCGTTGCCCGGCCTGCCGGTAATTCGTGACCTGATTATCGATATGGACCAGTTTTACAGGCAGTATCGCGCGGTAAAACCTTACTTGATTGTTCATGACCCCATGCCGGAGGTCGAACTGACGCAAACGCCAGTACAACGCGAACAACTTGATGGCTTATATGAATGTATTTTATGCGCCTGCTGTTCAACCTCCTGTCCGTCATTCTGGTGGAACCCCGACAAGTTTTTAGGTCCTGCTGCGCTGTTACAGGCATCGCGTTTTATAGAGGACAGCCGTGACCAGGCATTTGAAGAACGCCTGGCCGAGCTGGAAGGGCCGTTCAAGCTGTTTCGCTGCCATACCATTATGAACTGTGTACAGGTCTGCCCGAAGGGGCTGAATCCGACAAAAGCGATAGGCCGCATAAAGCACAAAATGGTGACGCGATCCCTGTAGGTGCGACTAAAATGTATGGAACAAATTTGAATGTAAGCCCCAATGGGGAGAGGCATAGGGATATGCCGAGTAATTTATCCGTACGCCGATAAATACCAATTATGCATGGTGAAACCAATATCAACTATCGCTGGCAATGCCGGCGCGGTATGCTTGAGCTTGACCTGCTGTTGAACAATTTTGTCGATAAAAAAGTTGATGGTCTGACACCGCAGCAGAAACAAACATTTGAATTATTGCTTTCCTATCCAGACCAGACCCTGCTTGATTTATTGCTGGGAAATTCTGTCTCCAGCGACCCAGTGATTGCTATGATTGTGCAGCAAATACAGTCTACGTCATTTGATTAGTCCAGAGAGGCTCGGATTGTGTCATTTCGGGATTAACGAGAAATCTTGTAATCAGTCGTTCCCGGCGTGGCGGCGGTCCTGCAGAATATGTAACCATAGATATTTATCATGGTAGGTCCGGCGCCACGCCGGGAACGGTGGCTTGATATGTCAGAAAAACATAATCAGAATTTCTCGGGGTTAAGCTGATGAAAATCGCTGACTTTAAACCCGCCTGGTGGCTGCGCTCACCTCATCTGCAAACGCTGTGGCCGGTATTTTTTAACAAGTCTCACCAGCTTGATTTGATTACTGAACAGGTAGAACTGGATGACGGTGATTTTATTGATTTGTGCTGGAGCAAAAAACAGACTGATAAAACAGTGTTGGTTCTGCATGGACTTGAAGGATCGATAAACTCGCATTACGCCAATAGTATTGTCTATCAGCTGGAACAGGCTGGATATAAACCCGTATTTATGTACTTTCGCGGCTGTAGCGGGCGAATCAATCGGCTGCCCAGGGCATACCATTCCGGCGAGACGGGCGATTTGGCTTATATTGTTGATTATATAAATAATAAAACCGGAAAATACCCTTATGCCGTGGTCGGCTTTTCACTCGGCGGAAATGTTTTATTAAAGTGGCTGGGTGAAACCGGGGATTGCAATCCGCTTCAAAAAGCGGTCGCGGTGTCTGTTCCGTTTAACCTGTTTGATGCCGCCAGGCGCCTGGAACAGGGGTTTTCAAAAAATTATAGAAATTATTTATTAAAATCATTAAGAAAAAGATATATTGAAAAATTCAGTCGGATGGCATCACCATTAAACGTGGATGTGAATCGGTTAAACAGTTTCTGGGAGTATGACGATAAAGTTACCGCACCGCTACATGGTTTTACCGGCGCACAGGATTATTATGCTACATGCAGTAGCAGGCAATTCCTGAAAAACATAAAAATACCAACGCGCATAATTCATGCCCTGGATGATCCATTTATGTTTCACGCTACAGTACCTGGTGACGCAGAGCTTAGCCGTTTTATAGATTTTTTATTAACAGCTCATGGCGGTCATGTTGGTTTTATTTCAGGAAAAAATCCTTTCCGTGCACATTCCTGGAGTGAAAGCCAAATCCTCGAGTTTTTATCAATTTAGGCTGCCGTCTACCGGGCAGTTGGTAATGTCATCTGTAGGGTGCAATAAGCACGGCGCATTGCACCATGAGGAATGTCACCGGTAATTTATTGACCGGCGCAATGCCCGTTGGTTATTGCGCCCTGCCTGTGCCATTGCATGCGGTGTATTTGTAGGGTGCAATAAGCGTAGCGCATTGCACCGGCATGCAATATGCGCGGCGGTTGCTTGCACTTAATAAACAAGTGTGTAGTATAATTTTACAAGAATTAATTTGCAGTTCAGATTCATGAACTCTATGTGGTAAGTAAATGACACACAAGAAAGTGCAAAAGCAAGGACGATTAGATGAGGTAGTCGCAAAAGCCCGGCGTGAAAGCGAACGTCGCGGCCATGGTTATCGTGAACAGGCATTGAAATTATATGCCTGGATATGTGGTCGCTGCGGTAGAGAATTTACGCGTGCAAACGTTCATGAATTAACCGTGCACCATAAAAACCATGATCATGATTACAATCCGCCGGATGGCAGCAACTGGGAATTATTATGCCTGTACTGTCATGATAATGAACACCAGCGTCAAACCGAGGCCCTGGCAAATAAAGGTATCGCGCTAGATGGCGCCAAAGCTCCAGCCGCCACCTTTAATCCGTTTGCTGATTTAAAGAAAATGCTGGACGATAAAAAGTAGGGCGCAATAACCAACGGGCATTGCGCCGTATGTCATAGGCAACTGCTGCTTAAATTCGGTGCAATGCGCTGTGCTTATTGCACCCTACGGGTTAAATAACGATTAAAGAAAAATCTTATGGACACAATCGAAATAATATCATTGACCCTGGGTGTTGCATGGGCTTCGGGTATCAACCTCTATGCTGCAATCCTGGTACTGGGGTTGCTTGGCGCCAATGGTTACACGGAACTGCCGCCTTCTTTAACCGTGCTGCAGGACCCGCTGGTACTGGCATCTGCAGCAGTGATGTATTTTGTTGAATTTACTGCTGACAAAATACCGGGAGTTGATACAGGCTGGGATGCCATTCATACCTTCATACGGATACCAGCCGGTGCCATGCTGGCAATGGGGGCTGCCCAGGGGCTGGAAATTAACCCGGCGGCGGAGCTGGCAGCCGCCCTGCTCGGCGGCTCGCTGGCAGCGACATCCCACCTGACCAAGGCCAGTACACGCCTGGTGATCAATGCATCCCCTGAACCGGTATCAAACTGGACAGCATCAATAACGGAAGACCTGGCGGTTATTGGCGGGCTTTGGGCCGCATTAAATTATCCCTGGGCGTTCGTGGTATTCATTATCCTGTTTATTGCGCTCGCAATCTGGCTGCTGCCAAAGTTATGGCGCGCCATAAAAAGCATTTTTGCTACCTTGCGTGGCTGGCTAGGCAAGAAAAAGAACAATGCCGGTGCTGTTGGTGCCGGGAACGATATAATTCAGAATTTGATTGAGGCAAAATCCAGCAAGGCGAGGGATGAACACGATTGATGCTAATATGGCTTACATGTAGGGCGCAATAACCAACGGGCATTGCGCCGTATGTTATGGGCAGCCGATGCTTGCAATTCGGTGCAATGCGCTGTGCTTATTGCACCCTACGGTTTAAATTTCGAAGCAGGCCGGGGTAAGGGTTTTTCGTTCCCGGCATGTGTAGAATTGCCTGCAACGTGCCTCATCGCATGTAGGTTCGAATTTATTCGGACAACGGCGCCAATGTTCAATCGCCTCTTCCGAATAAATTATTCTGTATATCCATATACTTCACCCTGAAGGGCTTACGTGAAAAATTGTTCCTGGCAATTTTTTCGGACCTACACAAAGCATGTGGGGCGCAATAACCAGCGGGCATTGCGCCGCATGCCACCGAAGATGAGGTTTGCATGAAATTAGGAGGGATGTGCCGAATAATTTATTCGAACGTATTATGTGAATACAAACGGCGCAATGCCCGCTGGTTATTGCGCCCTACAATTTTATAAGTTACTGATTAATAAAATATAAATAAAAGAAGCTTGGAGGCGCGGAACAATTCACCGTTATCGTATTCTAATTATGAATTTTATATACGCAGCACTTCCCCATTCATATCTTTGAAATATATAACTATTTCCCCTGTTAACAGACTTATTATGTCAAAATTCATTTTTTTTTCTATACTCATTAAATAATTGATAATAAAGAGATATGTAAATGATAACACCGGTAGTTTTATCTGGTGGCTCGGGAACACGCTTGTGGCCGCTTTCAAGGAAATCACACCCTAAACAGCTTCTGCCACTCCTAAACCAGACATCGCTATTGCAGGACACGATCAATCGCCTGGATGGTCTTAAGAATATCAACAGGACGGTTGTTATCTGTAATGAAGAATACCGTTTTATGGTGGCCGAGCAGGTGCGTTCAACCAACCTGGGTGCGAGCGCGATTATCCTGGAGCCTGTTGGCCGTAACACGGCACCGGCAATCGCACTGGCAGCATTTAATGCGCTGAAAGATAAACCGGAAGGCGGCGAAGATGACGTGTTGCTGGTATTACCCGCTGATCATGATATTAAAAATGTTGGCGCCTTTCATAAAGCCATCGAAACAGGGTACCAGCAGGCGCTCGAGGGTCGTTTTGTAACTTTCGGCATTGTGCCGGACAGCCCGGAAACCGGCTATGGTTATATAAAGGCGGCTGATTCAGCAGGTGTTAACGAAGTCGCTGACATTGCGCAATTCGTTGAAAAACCGGACCTGGCTACCGCGATGAATTATCTTAAAGAGGGCGATTATTTCTGGAATAGCGGAATGTTCATGTTTAAAGCTTCCGAATACCTTATGGCTTTGCAGGAATTCTCACCCGAAATATATAAGGCTAGCCAGGAGGCCTTCAATGCCGCCCACGAAGATCTGGATTTTATTCGTATCGGCACCGAACAATTTAAAAAATGCCCCAGCGATTCAATTGATTACGCGGTAATGGAAAAAGTAAAAAACGCCGTTGTTATTCCAGTTGATATCGGCTGGAGTGATGTCGGTTCCTGGTCTGCGTTACATGACATCAGTGAGCAGGATGAAAACAACAATTATTTTATTGGCGACACCATAAGTGTTTCGACGAAAAACAGTTATGTCAGGGCGGAACACAAACTGGTAACGACACTGGGTGTTGAGGGTTTGATTATTATTGATACCGATGATGCATTACTGGTAGCGAACAAAGATTGCGTGCAGGATATAAAAAACATTGTTGAAATGCTGGCAAACGAGCGTAGAGATGAGGTTATTATACATAAACGTGTTTGCCGCCCATGGGGCTGCTACCAGGGTATCGACCACTCAGACCGTTTCCTGGTGAAAAGAATTACGGTTAATCCCGGCGCGGTACTTTCCTTGCAATTGCATCACCATCGCGCCGAGCACTGGATTGTGGTTAAAGGTACAGCGAAAGTAACAAAAGATGCCGAAGAGTTTATCTTGTCTGAAAACGAATCAACCTATATTCCGCTGGGCGCAAAACATCGGCTGCAAAATATAGGAAAAATTCCACTGGAGTTAATCGAGGTGCAAACCGGCAGTTATCTCGGTGAAGATGATATTGTTCGATTTGATGATGTATATGGTAGGAAAGGAAAATAGTAATGAATGCACTAGCCAAGAAAGCACTGGTAACCGGCGGCGCCGGTTTTATCGGTTCACATATTACAGACCGTCTGCTCAAGGACGGCCATGAAGTCATTGTACTGGATGATTTTTCAACGGGGCATCGCAGCAACCTGGCTGATCATGAAGCGCTGACGATTGTTGAAGGCGATATTAGTAATCGCGAAACGGTCAATGAAATCATGCCCGGCATTGACTGGGTATTTCACATGGCAGCGGTCGCATCCGTACCAAAAACAGTCAATAACCCGGTAGGCAGCAGCGCGGTAAATTACCAGGGAACGCTGCACCTGCTTGAGGCCGCCAGGCATAACAATGTAAAACGATTTATGTTTGCCTCAAGTGCCGCACTGTATGGTGACGAACCAACATTGCCAAAAGTTGAAACCATGCTGCCGGTAACATTGTCACCTTACGCGGTGGATAAGCTGGCCTCTGAATATGCCTGCGGCATGTATACAAAACTGTACGGCCTGGAAACCGTGTGCATGCGATATTTTAATGTCTACGGTCCCAGGCAGGACCCTTCGTCACCATATTCCGGCGTGATATCTATCTTTACCGACAAGCTCAAAAATAAAGAAACGCCAACCATATTTGGTGACGGTGAACAGACCCGGGATTTTGTCTTCGTCAGTGATGTTGTCGAGGCCAATATGAAAGCGGCCACAACACAAACCGGTGTCGGACAGTATTTTAATATTGCTACCGGAAACAAGATTACCCTGAACAAGTTACTGGAAGCCCTGTGTGATATCTATGGTGTCGAGTTGAAGGCGAATTATGCTGAAGTAAGAAAAGGTGACATTAAGGAATCTTATGCTACGGTAGATAAGGCAAATTCTGTACTGAACTGGAAGGCGGCCGTCGAATTAAGCCAGGGTCTAAAAATACTTTGTGACAGCCTGTAATGTGCAGGTGCGACTAAATCGTCTGGAACGATTTGAATGGCAACCCTGAAAGGATGAGGCATATGGAAATGCCGAATAATTTATTCGCACGATGAGCCAGGCGGCCAGGGTGGATTAAACGAAGTGCAATCCACCACTGCGCACACTGTAAACTGGTGCAATGCGCTGCGCTTATTGCACCCTACGACTGGAAATCAGAAGCGCCGGGATAAGGCTTTGCCGTTCCCGGCAGATGCTAGAATTGCCTGCAACGT
>JAJDNP010000031.1 GCA_022340645.1 Gammaproteobacteria bacterium
AATAGTGAATAGTGAATAGTGAATAGTGAATAGTGAATAGTGAATAGTGAATAGTGAATAGTGAATAGTGAATAGTGAATAGTGAATAGTGAATAGTGAATAGTGAATAGTGAATAGTGAATAGTGAATAGTGAATTTTAAAAAAATACCAGGAAATAATACAAATAGTTACTGTCTTTTTTTCAGGCTTTTAACTGTTAAGGCAGCTCTGATTAATTATTAGTTATTCACTGATTTGTTATTCATTACATTCATACAGGTTAATCTGAACACATATTTTTAAACCAGATGTAATGCAACACAGTAAATACGATCAAACGCTCGCCCTGGCCGGTATCTACCAGGCGGCATCACTGGTAAAACAGATAGCAAACACCGGCATGGCCAATAGCGCACAAATTGAGGCCAGCCTGGAAACCCTGTTTCGTTTTGACGCCAGCAGCGTTGAACAGGTCTACGGCAGTGTTGCTGGTGTCGCTCACGGGGTAAAAGTATTACATCGGCACCTGGCTGACAAAACTGGCAGGGATGTTGAAATAACCAGGTATGTCATCTCCTTGATCATGCTGGAACGGAAATTATCAAACAATTCCCGTATGCTCGATGAAATCAGTAATCGGCTAAGTCACATAGAGTCGCAGCTTGAGTTTTTTTCACTCGACCATGAAAACACTTTTGCGAAACTGGGCCAGTTATATAAAGACACGATTAGCACACTGGGACCTAAAATTATGGTCAGCGGCGAACAGCCCTACCTGAGCAGTGATCGAAATGCGGACAAGGTCAGAGCATTACTGCTGGCCGGCATTCGCTCTGCGGTTTTATGGAAACAGTGCGGCGGCTCAAAATGGCAGTTCCTGTTCGGCCGGAAAGCTTATTTGAATGAGTGCGAAAAAATCCTCGGCCGAATTTAGCTATGCAGCCAAAACATACCTGGGTTTTGATTAAAAAACCGTTATTTCACCACTGAGGCATGGAGTACACTGAGAAAGCTTTTTTATTATCTTGAATGCGCCACAGGCGCACTGAACTAATAAAACTCTGTGCTCTCTGTGCCTCTATGGTGAAATTAAATTGCTGAAGTAATATAGGGAACGTTGCTGGTGAGGCTACTGGTTGAACAACGAAATTACGTTTTTAATAATAATTTCAGCTTTTTCATTGCCTTCCGCAATACGTCGCCTGATCTCATCCATTGAAATAATCTCGGGTAGCTGGTCGCCGCCAACTGTGCTATCAGCACTTCCCTTGCCAGCGGCCCAGTTTACTACCAGTGATAATGTGGCATAGTTCATTTCAAGTTCCCTGGCTAAAGCGGCTTCTGGCATCGCCGTCATGCCTACGATATCGCAGCCATCACGCTGCATACGTTTGATTTCGGCGATGGTTTCCAGACGAGGCCCCTGCGTGACGCCATAAGTTGCCTGCGTTAAACATGCCATGTTACTCATGGTTATCGCCTGCTCTAATTTTTTCCTCAGGCCGTCCTCAAACGGATATGTGAAATCAATATGATTCACCGCTGCTTTATCAGCATCATTATAGGTTTGCTCGCGCCCGTAGCTGTAATCGATGATCTGGTCCGGCACAACCCACCGCATCGGTGACATCTTTCCGGTAATGCCGCCAACCGCAGTAACCGCAACAATATCCGTTACATCGAGCGTCTTCAGCATAAACATGTTCGCCCGGTAATTGATCTGGTGGGGCGCCAGACGGTGTGAAGCACCATGGCGGTTAAGGTAACAGACGTCGATATTATTTATCCTGGCAGTGGTGCAAATACCGGACGGTTCACCATAGGGTGTCTGTGTCGATTGCCCGGCGATGCCTGTGAAATCCGGAATACTACCAAGCAGGCTGCCGCCAATGATTGCTACTTTCACTTATCGCTCTCTTCTACTGCGTAAATCGAATGTAATTGCCGGTACTGTCCGTTATAGTCCATGCCAAAACCGAACACATATTTATCTTCAACAGTGAGCGCTATATTATCGGTCAGAGTGTTTTCAATACCAGGATGGTCAAGACACCGGTTATGCATTTTTTTCAATAACACGGTGGAAATAACTTTTGCCGCCCCCTGCGACTCGCAATATTCAATAATGGATTTCAGGGTATTGCCTTCATCGAGGATATCATCCATGATCAATACAGTTCTGTCCTTCAGCGATGTGGCGGGATAAGACCTCCAGGCAAGATCTCCGCCCGTAGTTTGATTATCGTACCTGCTGGCATGAATATAATCGATTTCCAGCATGCACTCCAGGCGCGGTATCAGGTTCCCCGCAAATACCAGTCCACCATGCATCACGCACAGTGCAATCGGGTTTTCGCCTTGCAATTGCTTATTTAGCCTGGCTGCCAGTTGATCAAGCGCGTTACAGATTTCTGTATTGCTAAATACCAGTCTGCAGCCGGGCGGTGTTTTTAAATCAGGTAACATATGTCGTTTTAATTCCCGACAGCTCGCCGAAAAACGCATGGTGCGAATTCATTCGCACAACGCTAGCAATTATTGCATGCGTCGCGCGAATTGCCGCACCCGGGTGTCAATACTCTGTCAGTTTGTTGCGGTATTGTATATTTAGTTAGTAAGTAAGGGTAACAGTATTTTTCTCCATTGCCTCACCAATAACATAAGCCGCACCTACCTTTTCCTCAACCTCGGCAATTAGCTCCTGCACCGCGGTATTCAATGATGTATTGCAGGCTTTAAAACAAACGCCGGCACGGTGTGCTTCCTGGATTACATCATACAGGGTGCTGTGCGTGTCCAGGTTTATTTCTACCTTTCCGGCATTGTCAGCAACCGCCAGTTGCACCGAGGCCCCCGTTAATACCACTTCTACGTCGTATGACAGGGCAGCGGCAACCGTCGCCTGAAATAAGGGCGCATAGCATGCTTCAGGCCTCGACGGATCAGCATTAGACATAACGATAAGCAGTTTTTTTCTGGACTGAGTTTTCTTGTTCATATTTTCATATATTAATACATTTCAAATATTGTCATCGTAAATTTAAGGAAGGTCTGAATAATTCCATCCAGGAATTTTCAGACCACGAAAACCGAAAATGCGATTTCCGGTTTTCTTCATTTTCAATGGCTTATAGCCATCAAAAATGGCGGCACATCCATGTGCCGCGGAAACTCTGAATTAA
>JAJDNP010000059.1 GCA_022340645.1 Gammaproteobacteria bacterium
GTCGTCGAAATCTCAACAAGATGTTGAAAAATAGACAGATTTTATGAAAAATAATTCGAAATATTTACTGCAAACCCATGTTTTATAGGCTATATTAGCTTGGTATAGTAATTGCACTTTATTATCAAAATGCAATATTAACTGGATTAATATAATGAGTAGCACATTAAGACATAAAACATTAGAAATATCCGACAACTGCATTTACATCAACAAGGCTAATAGTAATCAAAGAGGTTTTACTCTGATTGAAATTGCCATTGTATTAGTGATTATTGGCCTGTTACTTGGTGGTGTATTAAAAGGTCAGGAACTTATTAATACGGCAAGGGTACGAGCTTTAAATAACACGGTGGATGGTATTACAGCCGCGTGGTTCAGCTTTCAGGACCGATACCGTGCGTTCCCGGGTGATTACTCACAGGCCGCTGTCAATCTACCTGGTTCACCAGCGAGTGGCGATGGCAATGGCCTGGTCGGGGATAATGCCGGAGTGGATTCGCCTTCAGAACGTGGAAATGTATGGGTTCACCTGGAAGCGGCCGGATACATAACGGGCAATTTCGACGGCGCCAACGTTGTAAGCGATGCTTATAATTGTCCTGCTGCTACCTGCCCTGACAATGGTTTTGGCTTTGGTATGAATTTAAACTACGGCGGCCTTAACCAGACACAGGCAGCCGCGGCAACGCCTGTGCTGGCACATGAATTAATCACAGGTTCTGGTATCCCGGTCGAGGTGCTGGCAGAGTTAGACAGGAAAGTCGATGATGGTCTGGCCGGTTCAGGCGCAATGCAATTGGGCGCTGCAGGCACCGGTTTTACTGCGGCCAATGTTGCTTCCTGCCAGAATACTACATTGCCTGATCCTAATCGATATGGTGTGCAAACTCCTAGTGCAAATTGCGCAGCAGTGTTCAGAAACTTCTAATACGAACAAATTTGTCCGTATCAGGTTAATATAGAAAAGAGTCCGGCCGGACTCTTTTTTATTTTGTAATATGAATATGATTATTGAATGCCGACAAGTTGTTAAGCAGTATGCTGCCAGGAGAGTTCTCGATAAAGTGGACATCAATGTTAAGCAGGGTGAGTTTTTTGGCCTGGTTGGAATGAATGGCAGTGGCAAATCAACTTTAATAAAGGCCATATTAGATTTAATTGGCATTGATGCGGGCGCTATTACGATACATGATATTTCGCATCGAAAGGTAAGTTCTCGTGAAAATGTAGCTTACCTTCCTGACCGATTCTCTCCGCCCGCGCATTTAAGAGGGCTGGATTTTATTCAGTATATGCTGCGCTTACATGGCAGTCAGCGTGATCAACAGCAAATAGAAAATGTACTGGACGGGCTGGACCTGGACAAGTCTGTTATCAAGGAATCTGTCAATAAGTTGTCCAAGGGGATGACACAAAAACTGGGCCTGGCTTCATGTCTGCTGAGCGGCAAGACATTATTAATTCTGGATGAGCCAATGAGCGGGCTCGACCCGCGAGCAAGGGTATTGTTTAAACAGCAGCTGGCTCTGCTGAAACAGCAAGGCGCGACTGTTTTCTTTAGTTCGCATGTGCTTGCCGATATAGAGGAAATGGCGGACACAATGGCTGTATTGCATAACAGTAAAATATATTATTCGGGTACGCCGGAAAATTTTAAACAGCAGTTTAAAGGCGAAAATGTCGAACAGGCGTATATGAATTGTATAGAAAATAAGTAGTCTTTGGTCTTTAGTCAGAGACCAAAGACTAAAGACCAAGTTCCTTAATTTTCCGGGTCAACGTGTTCCGGCCCCAGCCAAGTAATGTTGCTGCATCATTTTTTCTGCCTTTGGTTTTTTGTAATGCGGCCTGTATTAGAACTCTTTCAACTTCAAAAATAACATGTGAAGCAATTTTGGTGTCGCCAGACAGTAATTGCTGCTGTACTTTAGTGGAAAGAATCTGTTTCCAGTCTTCACTGCTTCTAACATTGGCGACTTCATTATCTGCCAGTAACTCGGGTGGCAAATCAGAAATATGAACAGTGTGGCCGGAAGTCATTACTGCAAGCCACTGGCATGTGTTTTCTAACTGCCTGACATTTCCCGGCCAGTTAAGAGAGGTTAAATAAGCCATGGCGTCTGCATCGATGGTTTTTGTTTCAATGTCTTCATCGTCAATGGCCAGATCTTTGACGGCGCGATGTAAAAACAAATTTAATAGCGCTGGAATATCTTCCCTGCGCTCGCGTAAAGCGGGTAGATGAATGCGGATGACATTTAAACGGTGGAACAAATCTTCACGGAACAGGCCTTTTTTAACATGCTCCTCAAGATTTTGGTGGGTGGCAGCGATCACGCGTACATTTACATTTAATGGCGTATGCCCACCAACGCGATAAAAAACACCGTCTGCCAGCACGCGTAACAATCGGGTTTGCAATTCAGCAGGCATGTCGCCTATTTCATCTAAAAACAGGGTGCCGCCATCCGCCTGCTCAAAGCGGCCTTTACGCATGGCATGCGCACCGGTAAACGCGCCTTTTTCATGGCCAAATAATTCTGACTCTAACAATTCTTTCGGGATTGCTGCAGTGTTTAAAGCAATAAACGGTTTGTTGGCACGCGGACTATGTTTGTGCAGTGATAATGCGACCAGTTCTTTTCCTGTCCCTGATTCACCGGTAATTAAAACACTGATGACTGATTTTGAGAGTCGCCCGATAGTGCGAAATACTTCCTGCATTGAAGGTGCTGCACCTATGATTTCCGGCCCACTCTTATCTGTTACAGGCTGGCGTCTTCCGTTGGTTTGCTTTTTATTACATGCTTGCTGCGCGATTTCAACTGCATCATCAATATCGAAAGGTTTTGGCAAATATTCAAATGCGCCACCCTGATAAGCTGACACAGCACTCTCGAGATCGGTATGAGCTGTCATGATAATGACGGGTAAATCAGGGTAGTCTGCGGAAAGCTTAGAGAGCAGCACCAGTCCATCAACACCGGGCATGCGCACATCGGTAATTATGGCATCAGGTTCTTCGTGTTTTAGCTTATCCAGGATTGTATTGGCATTGTCGAAGCTGGTTACCGTAAAGTCAGCACCTTCAAGTGCTTTTTGTAAGACCCAGCGTATTGAGTCATCATCATCAATAATCCAGATATGATGTTTTGAAGTCATTTAAACGCTCCGTAATACTTATATTCAAATATCGTAGAAATGTTGGTGTTCTAATCATTATTTGTTTTTATCGG
>JAJDNP010000097.1 GCA_022340645.1 Gammaproteobacteria bacterium
ATACCGTGCAAGGTGCAGTCATCGCTATAAGAGTTTTTCTGAATATACGGGATGTTGTGCTGTAACTGAAAATGATCTGGAGTATTAATTAATGAGAAATGCAGTATCTGTAATAAGTGTGTTATCCATGACTGTTAGTTCCGTGCTGGCGGCGGAAGAATTAGGGACGATAGAAGTTGAGAGCACAACATTGAGTGATGTCAGTGGTGAAGAAGTTAAATCAGCCGATTTAGCAGATGCATTGACAAAGAAAGTTCCTGGTATCTCAATAGTTCGTCGTAGCGGTATAGCTAATGACATTATTCTGCGAGGCCAGAAAAAAGATAATATTAATATTCTGATCGATAATGCAAAAGTTTACGGTGCCTGCCCTAACCGTATGGATCCGCCGACATCTCATATTCTGACAAATACTATTGACAGCATAGAAATTACTGAAGGCCCTTATGATGTTGAAAACTTTGGTACCTTAAGCGGTGCGGTTAAAATCACAACAATCAAACCTTCCGCTGGTTTAAGCGGTGAAGTGAGTCTTAACCTTGGCAGTTTTGATTACCGCAAGGGTGCTGCTACGGTGAGTGGTGGTAATGAAAAGGTACGTTTCCTGCTCAGTGCATCCAAAGAGACCAGTGCACAGTATAAAGATGGTGATGGCAATACATTTTATGACCAGATAGCTAATCTGGATCCACCTGCTCCTGCAGACGTTCAATATAAAGATGAATATAGAGATATCGATGCTTATGAAAAAAGTTCAATATTGGGTAAAGTATTTATCGATTTAACGGATAAGCAGGAATTGCGTTTAAGTTATACCGCTAATCGAAGTGATGATGTGCTTTATCCTTCAAGCACAATGGATGCGCTGTATGATGATTCAAATATTCTGAATATTGAATATGCTGTCAAGGATTTAGGCAAGTATTCAAAATCACTTGATGTTCAGTATTATAGTTCGGATGTTGAACATCCAATGTCTACGTTCTATAGAAATTCTTCAGGCCTGAATTCAGCCAATGAGATGATCAGTTTTCTGACTACGGATACAAAAGGAGTGAAGATAAAAGATAGTTTTGATCTTAGTGCTTCTGCGGAATTAACTATAGGTATTGATGCCAGTTTGAGAAATTGGGATGGTGCTTATGAAAAGAAAGGAATGATGGCAACCGTAATAACTGGAAGAAAAAGTATCGACGATGTTGATACGGAGAATCATGCATTATTTGCTGAAATTGAAAAAAGATATTCAGCGATTACTATAAAAGCGGGTATGCGTTATGACGATACTAGCATCACGCCAGCAAATAGTATTACGCCCGTAGGTACTTACAGTCAGCAGTCAAATGATTATAGTGGGTTAAGTGCTAATGTTTTTACTAACTTTCAGGCTGATGCCGGCACCAGATATTTTGCAGGTATAGGCAGAGCTTCACGTGTGCCAGATGCAAGGGAGTTATACTTTTATAATAAAGATGCAGTAGAAATAGGAACTCCAACATTAGATAAGACCACCAACACTGAAATAGATATTGGTGTAGAGAAAACATACAACAGTTTCAATATTAAAACCAAACTGTTTCATAGCTGGTTGAAGGATTATATTTATTACAACTCAAGCGTAGCAACTAATAACTTTGAAAATATCGATGCTACTATTTATGGCCTTGAAATAAGCGGTGCTTATTTTGCCTCTGATGAAGTCTATATTGATTTTGGCCTGGCGTATCAACGAGGCCAAAAGGATAACCCTCTGGTGGGACAGACAGATACTGACCTCGCGGAAATACCTCCAATGAAAGTCAACGTTGCACTGAACTATGACTACGGTTATCGAAACACAGCAAGTATCGAGCTGGTGGCTGCAGACGCATGGAAGCATTTTGACAGCGATAACGGTGAACAGGCGATCAGCGGTTACGGTGTTGTTAATGTAAGGCTGAAACACAATGTCACGAGAGCATTCGAGTTGACTGCGGGAATCGATAATATACTGGATAAAACATATGCGGTTACTAACACATATAAAGACCTGGCCTTGCTGGCTGATGGTTCTGGTGATGTTATGCTGATTAATGAACCCGGCCGTTATCTATACGTCAATGGAACTTACAAGTTCTAATAAATTAACTTCTAACCGAAACAATAAATGTTAATCAATCAAAATGATAGTTGCTGAAATATTTGAGAAAGGCGGTCCTATTGTCTGGGTGTTGCTGGTTTATTCACTCATTGCATTAGCGCTGGTGTTCGAGAGAATGTTGCATTTTATACTGATGCAAAAATTGCCCACTGATTTTGAGCGGCGCCTGGCGAGAGCTTTTTCTGAAAATAACGTCGAAGCGTATCTGAAATCTCTGCAAGGTCCAGATGCGAGAGTTCTGCAAGGTATAAACCAGGCTTATGTCGATGGTATTAAAGATCTGGATAGTGTTGCTTCGCGTTACGGCTCAGAGGAATTGCTGAAGATGGAACGTGGATTCAGAACCTTATCCATTCTGGGACATACGGCGCCGCTGTTAGGGTTGCTGGGTACTATTATCGGCATGATTAAAGCATTCATGGTAATTGAAGTGGCTGGTGGGCAAGTGGATGCACAGGCTCTGGCAGGCGGGATCTGGGAGGCTATGTTGACCACAGGTGTCGGTCTGGCGGTGGCTATTCCAGTTTTGCTGTTATTACATATGCTGGAAAGTGCCGCCGATAAACGAGCCCATGGTGTGCGTCGTCATGCCATGCTGCTGCTGGAACGATTGCCGCATAAGGACAGGATGGAGCAGCCTGAAGTCATTCATCACAGGGAGGGTGTGATACATGCAGTTTGAAGGTAATCGGCGCAACAGCAACGTACCGAATATGACGCCACTCATTGATATCGTTTTTCTGCTGCTGGTTTTTTTTATGTTGACTTCTCATTTCGTGCGAGATGATGCATTGAATATTCAGTTACCGGAAACGGAAACCGGGGAACGGCTGGATGAGAAAAAAAGTATTGAAATTGTTATTAATGCTGAAGGGCAGTGGCTTTATAAACAGCAGGTGCTTGATGCAGATGCACTGCGGTTAGCATTACATAATGATTTATCCAGACGTGAAGACAAGATAGTGCGTATCCGTGGTGACAAGTCCTCCGATTTAGGTAATGCGGTCACAGTACTGGATATTGCGCGCCAGGCCGGGGCCACAGGTGTGGATATCGTCACCGAACGAAAATGATACAAACAGATAGCATAAACTGGAGTGTCGCTGTCCTGTTGTCACTGCTTGTTCATGGCATGATATTTATGGGCAAAGGTGTATATATGGGTGAGCAGAGCATTAATGTGTCTCGGGCGCCGTTTGTTACACGTCTGAGTTTTAATATGCCTGCAGAGAAAATAACGCCGGACGTCCCGCATCAGATTAAAAAACAGGATCCGCCACCAGTAAAGAAAGTTGAAGCAAAATCAATTAAGAAAAAAACAGTTAAGAAAAAGCCGATAGAGAAAAAATCCATAGAGAACAAACAGGTTATCAGGCGAGCAGAGCCGCTAGCAGCAGCCGAACCTGTCAGGCAAATAGCGGTTCCTGTGCAAGCCGAGGAGCGGCAGGTCAGTCACCCTGCAGAGGGCCTGATGGAGCGTGAGCGTCAGCAATATCTACACAAACTGTTGAGTCATATTGAATCTTTCAAGTTTTATCCACGTGCTGCGCGCAAACGTTTACTTGAGGGTGATGTGAAAATTTCGTTTTTACTGCGAGATGATGGCTGTTATGAACAGCTGAGCATTGATGGCAGGCATACGTTACTTGTGAATGCAACTCGAGATGCACTTGAGTCAGCCATACCTTTACCCTTGCCGCCAAAAGACATCGACATATCAAATAAGATTGAATTTGTTATGGCGTATTCGCTGATAAAGTAAATATCTGCCCCTCCCCGTGCATTTCGATGCAAGTGACTCCTTGGCCTCCTGTCGGAGGCCTTTTTTATTCATCCGCAAGTCGCTTTTCCTGTTGTTGTGGCATTTCTGTGGTGCCGTTGGTTGTATCCGGTTCCTGGTCGCCGAACTATGGTTTTTACTTAGTTTGGATAGATTGCTGGTTTTGGAACTATTGTTTTTGATTCAATAGCGGAGTGGCATGTTTTTATTATTTTCTCCCATAGCGTCCCGTTAACGATTAGATGTATGAGCTGGAATCCGTTACCTGAGACCGTATGCCGCATGGACGCGGCATTCGAGCGTATATGGACATATTTATAGCGTGTCTCAGGTAACGGATTCCAGTTCATGTTTCAGATAGTTTAAATATAGGCTCATCCTGGCAGAGCAATGGCTTATAAGCTACTCAAAAAAGTTAACGGGACAACAATGATTTTCTCAAAAAAGTAATTAAGTGTTAGCAATGTATACTTAAGCATCACTATAACGATTCTCCATAAATAAAGCTGGAAAATAAAACTATGTATAAACAGATTATTTTCCCGCTAGCGTTAATGTTGTTCAGTGGAATAGCTCATGCAGCATTACCTCCCGCCGGTTTGTTTATTGTCCCTGAAGTCGCACGGCATGCCGCGCCCGATTTTGTATCAGAAAATCTGCAGGGCAGCAAAACAGCTCTGGCAGATTACCGGGGCAAGCTTGTCCTGCTCAACTTCTGGGCTATGTGGTGTATGCCATGCCGGGTATGGAAAAACTGTGGCAGAAATACAGAGACCAGGGTTTTACCGTCGTTGCCATATCAAATGACGAAGGATCCAGCAAGCGAGTCGAAACGTTCTCAAGATTACTTAATTTAAGTTTCCCGATATTGCTGGACCCGGAAGGTGAGGTCAATGACCTGTATAAAATATCCAGTATGCCGACCAGTTTTCTGATTGATGGTAACGGCAGGATTATCAGTCGTTTTGTCGGATCGAAGGAATGGTCGTCGGCAGAGGCGGTGCAACTGGTCGAAACGTTTTTATCAGATAACTGATTCGGATTCGATGCGCTCAATATCCGCCATAAAGTCGAGACTTTATTTGCAGTAATACTTCCCGATATTTACCAGGGAACGCCCGAGTAAATTCGAAAATGCGATTTCCCGTTGTTCATATTCTTGGTTTATAGTCATTGCCATTGCGTATTTCATGGAGCTGCATATTCTTGATCCACAGAAATTCCGAATCAATCAGAGCTTTCTTGAATTATACTGATGTCTCACTGTTACCACGTTCAGGCGAATACATAGTCCTGCCGATATTGTTCGCATTTGACCCAGATCAAAAAATTAAATTATGTTAAAAATATTTTTCAAATATATTACAGCAATGTAACATAATTGTAATATATCTGTAATATAACATTAATATTATTGTCATGTTTTTCCGCTTGTGTGACTGATGGGGCATGACATGTACTTGATCAATCCCACTCCCTGGTTATTACAGCAACGCATATTAATAATAATGTTGGTTACTACTGGAGCTACCTATATGAAAATTACATTTACGCCAGTTGCAATGCTACTGATTGCAGGCCTTTTAACCGTTTCTCCCTTACAGGCGCGCACTGTTATTCAGAACAAGGGTTCAGACACCCTGGTTAATGTTGCCCAGGCATGGGCAGAGGAGTATCAGAAGGTTAAACCTGAAGTGGCTATCGCTGTTTCGGGCGGTGGTTCCGGTACCGGTATAGCTGCCATGATCAATGGTACCGTTGATATCGCTAATGCCAGCCGCAAGATGAAAGATAAAGAAATCAAAATGGCAGAAGAAAGAGGGCAGGAGCCGATTCAGCATGTTGTCGGTTATGACGCACTGGCTGTTTTTATTAACAAGAATAATCCGGCTAACGAACTTTCCTTTGCGCAGCTGAAAGACATTTATGGACGTAAAGGCAAGGCGCGTAAATGGTCTGATGTGGGCATCAAGGTTCCAGGATGCAGCAGTGATGAGATTGTTGTTGTCAGCCGGCAGAACAACTCGGGCACCTATGCCTATTTCAAAGAGGCTATCCTTGGCAAAAAGGGCAAATACCGTTCTGGAACGCTTGATATGCATGGCTCCAAGGATGTCGTGGACCTGGTTGAAAAAACACCCTGTGCGATCGGTTACAGCGGCCTGGCTTATGCTACAGAGCACGTAAAAATGGCCTGTGTCAGTAAAGATGGCGGCAAATGTATCAGTCCGAGCATAGACACAGCGGTTGATCGCAGTTATCCGATCGCAAGGCCGCTGTTTATGTATACCAATGGTGAGCCTAAAGGTGATATCAAGGAATATCTTGACTGGATCTTAAGTGACGTCGGCCAGTGCATTATTCTGCACAAGGGTTATGCACCGGTAACAACGGTTGATTGTAAATAACCAGGCATAAATTTTCTGTCATCCGCTGCAGCCTGTTCAGGCTGATAACAGATATCTGGATTGTGATTGATTTATCTCGCTGTTTCCAGACTGCAAGGAGTCCGTTAACATGGACGTTTCGCGGATTCCGTTGCACCCTTGAATACAAGTAACGGTATGCGGTACAGTAAATTATTGCACAACGGCAAAGCAGGTAAATTATGTCGCATTACGAAGAACGACTGGAACACGACCTGGAGAACATCCGTAGTCAGGTCAGCATACTGGCAAGCTGGGTAGATAAAGCGCTAAGTAACTCGATTCACGCATTGTTGAGCGGGAATGAGGAACTTGGCAGCCAGACCATACTCGGTGATGGTCCTATCAACCGCAAGATGCGGGAAATCGACAGCCTGTGTCATAAATTTATAGCTGTGCATTTGCCCAGTGGTGGTCCATTGCGACTGATTTCATCGGTTATACGGATGAATATCATTCTGGAGCGAATCGGTGATTACGCGGTAACCATCAGTCGTGAATTGCAGCAGTTAAGGGAAGTAAATGCAGCGCTTGATGAAAATGCGGCTCGTGGTATTGAGTTACTGGCCAGTGAAGTCCAGTTGATGCTGAAACAGGCCGTTACTTCTTTCGAGGAGTCCAATATTGAACTGGCAAAAAGCACGATTGCGATGGCACCCCAGGTAAGCAACACCGTCGCCGGTTTATATCAGGATTTGAATGATGAGAATCTAAACTGGCCACTCAAGGAGCGGTTTGCAATATTTTCTGTATACCACCGACTTGAAAGGGTAGCCGACCAGGCTAAAAACCTGTGTGAGCAGACGGTTTTTACTGTTTCTGGTCAGGGCAAGGGCAGCAAGGTATACCATATTCTATTTATTGATGATGACAATAGCTGTTTAAGCCAGCTGGCTGAAGCCGTAGCTCGCAAACATTTTCCTGAAAGTGGCGTATATCTCAGTGCGGCTGGCGTTGCTCCGGCCTCGAGCCTGTCAGAAGGCCTGCTTGACTTCATGGACAGCCACGGATTGCAAACCACCAACGTTGAACTCAGGGCGAATGATCTGACACCCATACAATTGAGCGGCTTCAATGTTATTGTCAGTTTGCAGGCACCTGTTAGAACGTATATTAAACATCCGCCTTTTAATACAACACTGCTTCACTGGAAACTGTCATCTGTACCGGAGGGCTGTGTATGTGATGCGGATGCATATGAAAATATTCACCGCGAACTTGCGGTGCGCATCAAGGATTTGATGGTGCTGCTACGCGGGGAGGATGCGTCCTAGTGCTCTCTCCATGTGATAGTTGCGTGTTCAGCGCCCCTGTGGAGATTCGCAGCAAGGCGCAGTGTGATGGCAATGGCTACTCCCTTGCCGAGCAGTGGAACGCAGTTGCGGAATACCACAGGGACGCCCTTCGGGTTAACAAGCTAACTGAACTCGCAACTATCAGATGGGGCGAGTACTAATGACAGCAGGCAATACTAAAATTGCGTCTGATCAATATGATCGCCGTACCATGGACTGGTATATTGACAAGTTCATGCAATTGCTGATGTTTGTTTGCGGTATTTCCGCTATTATCTTCATCATCAGCATATTTGTATTTATCACCATAGAAGGCCTCGATTTCGTTATTCATGACCTCGATATAGGTGAGTTTTTTACTTCCCAGTACTGGTCGCCCAGCGATGAAGATGACCCCGAGTATGGTATCCTGGCGCTGATCGCAGGAACCGCCAGTGTTACCGGGCTGGCAATGGTTGTCGCCATTCCATTTGCCCTGGGTACGGCTATTTATATCGGGGAGTTTTCCACCGGCAAAAAACGCGAATCCCTCAAGGTGCTGGTAGAGCTGCTGGCGGCAATCCCTTCTGTGGTCTGGGGATTTATCGGTTTATCAATCATGAACCCGCTGATTATCAAAGTGTTTGATGTGCCCGTCGGCCTAAACGTGCTTAATGCCGGTATTATTCTCGGATTAATGGCGGCGCCCATCATGACATCCATTGCCGAGGATGCGCTGAAGGCGGTGCCAGACAGCTACCGTGAAGCGGCCGAAGCCATGGGCGCGACACGCTGGCAGGTGATTTTCAAGGTTGTGCTGCCGGCCGCCAAGAATGGCTTGCTGGGCGCTGTACTGCTGGGTGTGGGGCGCGGCTTTGGTGAGACCATGGCGGTACTGATGGCCACCGGTCATTCGGTTAATATTCCGCACAGTATTTTTGATTCAGTGCGTGCATTAACCGCAACCATCGCCGCTGAACTGGGGGAGACGGCTGTAGGTTCGCCACACTATGGTGTGCTGTTTACCATCGGTATATTCCTGTTCCTGATAACTTTCCTGATTAACCTGACCGCGGACCTGGTTGTACGTGGCGTACGCAAGGGCTGATTCGCGAATAGCCCCTGGATATAGATCATGTTTGAAATCTCAGAGATAAATAAACGCAACCAGAAAACACAGAAACTGTTTCAAATACTGTTCATGATGATGACGGTACTGCTAATCATGCCCGTAGTGGCTATTCTGGGCATGCTGATATACAAGGGTGGCAGCATAATCTCGGTCGATTTTCTGTTTTCTAATCCAACCAATGGCATGACGGCGGGTGGCATTTTCCCGGCGATATTCGGAACTGTCTGGCTGGTTGCCGTGGCTTTACTGGTTTCGGTACCGATAGGCGTCGCCGCAGCTATATATCTAAGCGAGTACGCGCCGGACAACTGGCTGACACGTATTATCAACCTGGCAATTATCAACCTGGCAGGTGTTCCCTCGATTGTGCATGCGCTGTTTGGTGTTGGCGCTTTCGTTATCTTTTTTGGTTTTGGCACCAGTATTCTGGCTGCCAGCCTGACGCTTGCGATTATGACGCTGCCGGTTGTTATCGTTGCCAGCCGCGAATCCCTGCAGGCGGTGCCGCTGGCGTTTCGCATGGCTTGCTGGAACATGGGTGCAACGCGCTGGCAGACAATCAGGCGTGTGGTATTACCAAACGCGGTGAGCGGTATTCTGACTGGTGTTATTCTGGAAGTTTCACGCACCACCGGTGAAACAGCGCCGATCATGTTTACCGGCGCCGCATTTTTCCTGCCATTTTTACCTCAAAGCGTATTTGATCAGACCATGGCGCTCTCGCTGCACCTGTTCGTGGTTTCAACTCAGGTTCCAGGTGTGCCGGAAGATTTACCATATGGCGTGGCGCTGGTGCTAATCGCCATGGTGCTCATTATGAACAGCCTGTCTATCGCATTTCGTATGTATCTGCGTGGTAAGAAAAAATGGTAAGTACTGCTGCACATACAGGCACTGGAAGCAGGCAGATGAGCGAAGCCCGCGTCAAACTGGATATTCGGGATGTGTCGATTTATTACGGTGATAAGCCGGCCATTGAGAACGTCACGCTGGATATCAAGGAACATGAAATATTCGGCATAATTGGTCCCGCAAACGCGGGTAAGACATCCTTTCTGAAAGCGATAAACCGCATGGATATGTTTACCACGAACATGGAGGTGCGGGGTGATATCTATTTCAATGGTTATGATATACGCAAGGCGCGCAATATTTATGCTTTACGCAGCCGTATCGGCGTGGTTTTTCCGCTGCCGGTGGGCCTGCCGTTAACCATATATGACAATGTTGCACTGGCGCCGCAACTTTCAGGCATAAAGGACAAAGCCGAGCTGGATATTATTGTCGAGCGCTGTCTGGCCAGGGCTGCCTTATGGGATGAAGTCAAGGACCGGTTGAATTCACTGGGCAGCCTGCTGTCAGGTGGCCAGCAGCAGCGACTGACCATTGCGCGTGCGTTATCTCAGGAACCTGAAGTGCTTATGCTGGATGAGTTCTCAATTGCCGTTGACCCGGTTACCACGATGCGTATCGAGGATGTGCTGAAAGAACTGAAGTCCGAGATGACCATTATCCTGGTGACCAACCTGGTGCAGCAGGCTAACAGGCTGGCTGACCGGACGGCCTTTTTCCTGGAAGGCAAGTGCGTTGAGATAGGTGAGACTGAAGCGATGTTTGACGGAAAGGTGGAACATCAGAGAACACTCGATTATATTCAGGGCAAATTCGGTTAGCGATAAACCCTGAAACTATACGATAGATAAAACGATGAACCAGGCCAGCCACAACGTCGCACAAAAAAGCACGGACAAGTATGCCATCCATACGACAAACCTTAACCTGTGGTACGGCACATTCCAGGCATTGTTCAATGTCAATCTGAATATCAAGGATGGCATCATTACATCACTTATCGGGCCATCCGGATGCGGTAAAAGTACATTCCTGCGCAGTGTCAACAGGATCAATGAGCGTCTGGGTTACGTGCGAATTGATGGCTCTATCGATGTCAGGGGGCAGAACATTTATGCTAAAAATGTTGAGATTCTCCAGGTGCGTAAACAGATTGGCATGGTTTTCCAGCGTCCAAATCCGCTGCCTATATCGGTTCGTGAAAATATATTGTTTGGTCATAAGATCCATCGAAGCGGCAAGGTAAGCAGCCGCAGCGAGCAGGATGATATTGTGGAGTCTGCTTTGCGTACCGTTTTGTTGTGGGACAAGGTCAAGGACCAGCTGGACCGCAAGGCAACCGAGCTGTCGCTCGAAGAACAGCAAAAATTATGCATCGCACGGCTGTTGCCGGTGAAACCCAGCATACTGTTGATGGACGAGCCCTGTTCGGCACTGGATCCAAAAGGCACCGAAGCAGTAGAGGAGCTGATCTGGGAACTGCGCGGCGACTATACCATTCTAATCGTGACGCATAATATGGCCCAGGCAAGACGCGCCAGTGAAGAATGTATATTCATGTTAATGGGAAAGGTTATTGAGCATACCGCGACAGAAGACATGTTTGTGACGCCAAAGAACAGTGAAACGGCGGATTATATTGAAGGCAGGTACGGTTAGCGGTTTGACGGTTTTCCTGGCTTAGGCTGATAGTGTATATTACCGTATGCATCCACTAAGTAGCATGCGTTGTCGCTGACAGGGCGAGTTTCGCCTTTAACGGCGAGTTACTTTTCTTTATGGATTACATCCATGTAATCCACCCTTCGGGCCAGGCAGAGCCTGTTCAAATTTGTTTCCACAAATTTAGTCTACAGCCAAAGAAAAGTAGGTCGCCGTCAGGGCGAAATCCGAGGTAATAAATAATTACCAATGTATCGGTGCCGGGAATAGCTGACGCAGATACCTACGAAAAAATAACTCGCCTGTAGGTTGAAACTCGCGATTTCAAAAACAACCAATCGGACAAGATAACAAATATAGAATTAAATTCCCCTGTCAAACGGTACTTTTATTATCCCCTGGCTGATGAATCCTGAATCTATACCCGCCTCTTCATAGTGAACACATTTGGTATCTTCAATATCAAAAACACCGATATAACGATGGCCGACATGCTGCTTCAGGTTTGAGGCGTATTCCAGATCCAGGAAATGGCATATCAAACCGCGGATAACACCCGCGTGAACCACGCCCATAACAACGTCATTCGGGTAGCTGTCGGCGATTTTCAGTAAATAGTCAATACTTCGTGCCTGCATTTGCCTGAAACTCTCACCATTCGGGTAAATATAATCAGGATCTATTTTATATTCAGGTACATGCTGCTGGACCCATTGCTTGCTTTTTTTGCTCATATCTCCGTAATTGATTTCGTTCAATGCAGCTGAATGCTGAATCTTTTTGATATTCAAGGAACGGGCATAGAACAGTCCGGTTTTACGTGCGCGCCGCAGCTCACTTGTATAGATTTGGTTGATATGGATGTTTGATTTGCGCAGCGTATCATTGACAAAATTGATATCCTCTCGCCACTCTTTGACGGGCGGTGAGTCGCCCCAGCCAATAATGTTTCCATTTTGATTGCTGGTGGTTTTGTAATGTCTGACTAGAATTAGACGCATTTTTATTTTTTAACCTGGAGATTCATTTGCAGGGATGTTTATGCAATACCTTCAATAGCTTTAAGATCAGGCGGGAATTGTCGAAGAATAATCTGGCTGGCGATTTCCAGTATTTCACGTATGCTGTCTTCCAGGTTGATATTGGGGACAATGTGTATATCATCCCTGTCAGACTGATCAAGCAGCCAGCTCTGCAGTTGCCAGATATCATCAATAAATTCGTCATCAGAGTGCCTGTCTTTCTGTTCCCGAATACGTTTTTGCAGCCGTTTTTTCAGTGACTGCTTGTCCATCGCTGCCAGCATGAACTTCATGCAAACCACTTCTTTATCTTCAGGGCAAACTTCAATTTCAGCAGGTACTATATGAACGCCTTCAATGACAAGGTGCTCCTGATCCTGACAGGCGCGTTCAATCGCTGTTTCAATGGCTGGCTTCATGGCGGACAGCTGCGCCAGAAAGCCGGCTATAATCCTGTTTTTGCTGTCTTCCCGCAATGCATGGCTCAATGGCGGCAGTCCACGCCATGCTTCATAGCTGGGATATTGCAGGCTTGGGGTCAGCTGACTGGCGAGATAAGAGCGTATCACATCGCGCATCATGTCGGTTGACAGTGTTCTTGAGATATCCAGGCGATACGCCAGTTCAGCAGCAACGGCGCTTTTCCCGGTGCCGGTTGCACCGCCGAGCATGATGATCAAGGCTCTGCCTGAATTATGGAAACGACGCCATGCAAGGTATTTGTGTGCCGCTTTCTCAGAACAGTGATCGCACAAGCAGCGGTAAATAAGCCGGCGCAGTGATTTATGATCTATTTCTTTACGCCCGGTTTTCCGAATGCTTGCCAGTACCTTGCTTGCGCCGATGATTGAAAGTTTCGGGTTTATTGCGCAAGCCTCGAGGGAATGGCTCAATATCCCGACAGAAAAGGCTGAGCTTCGCCATGGCGTGTGCACGATGATATCTGACCTGGCCTGGTGCCTGGCAAGATATGCCATCCTGACCTGTTTGCCAAAGCGCCTTTCCAGCACTATGGCAACGCGTTCTTCCAGTTCGCTGCTGGTAATTTCGGCTTCGTTTTTTAACTCATCGCGAATCGACTGGGCAAGATTATAGGCGTCGTCAAATGGTATCTCGATGCTGGCAAGAGAACGTACAAGTATGCCTTTCAGGAAAGGTGTTTTGTCACCGTCGGCACTATGTGCAACTACTGTTTTCGACATTTTGTTTTTTAAAGATTATGTTGGCCTTGTCGCTACCTGCCATTGTGCATCATCATGAAAATTATTCAATACGTGCAGATCAAATACATATATTCTGAGATGATATATCGGATATGGCGGGTTCTTGAATTATAGTAAACTTATTAGGCATACTATAGAATCTGTTTTATTCTATCCTCAAATTTTTTATAGCACGGTCACAATGGCAAAAGTTCTGGTAGAAACCGCTGGAGAAAAGACCCGGGTACCCTTTTTGAGAGGCATCCTTATCCGCTCGCTGCAGGATGCGGGGATAAATTTTGATGACGCCCTTGAGTTTGCTACTTCGATTAGGTCGGAACTGGACGATGTTGCCGTTATAACAACAACTGAACTACGTAAAAGAATTATAAACAGGCTCAAGCGATCATTCCGCCAAGACCTTGTGCGGCGCTATCAGGACCGTAAACGCTCCTTAATGATTCAGGTGGAGGCTAATGATGGTCAGAAAGCCGCATTTTCATTAGCAGAATATTGTAAATGCCTGGAGACAATCGGCCTGAGACCTGATGAAGCAAAATCTGTTGCGGAAACGGTAAGCGAGCATTTTCTCAAGCGAAAAAGCAGTGTTATTAAATCCAGGTACATTGCTTATTTCACCTATCGCTTTCTGCGAAAGTCGGAAAATTTTGGTCCTGCAGTTGCTCACCGCTGGTTAGTCTGGCGTGACTTTATTGATAGCGGACGAACAATCATTTATATGATAGGAGGTACCGCCGGTTGTGGTAAAAGTACCACGGCAACTGACCTGGCGAGCCGGCTTAATATCGTACGCACACAGTCAACGGATATGTTACGTGAAGTAATGCGTGTCATGGTGCCAAGACACCTGCAGCCAATACTTTATGAGTCGTCGTATACGGCCTGGGAAAAGCTGCCGTATGCCAGTAAGCATAGTAAGAAACAGGAGCAGCTACTTATCGATGGTTACTGCTCGCAGGCAGATATTATGTCGGTAGCAATCAAGGCGGTAATACGGCGAGCCCTGCGTGAAAATGTTTCCCTGATAGTGGAAGGTGTTCATGTACATCCCGCTTATATTAATAACCTTGTTAACAGTAAAGAGACAGTGGTTATTCCGATTATGCTAGGCGTAATAAAAAGAAAAAAATTACAGCGAAGGATAACCGGGCGCAGCACCAAGGTCCCCCAGCGGCGTGCTGAAAAATATATAAAATACTTCGAAAGTATCTGGGGAATCCAGACCTATCTGCTATCTGAGGCAGATAAGGCGGACTGCACTATTATTATTAATGACAGCAGGGATGATGTTTTGAGAGAAATTATGCTGACGACAATCAACAAACTTGCTGAAGATTTTGATAAAACTCCTGAAGAAATATTTGTATAATCTTGCCATTTTTCGCAACACGTAATCCCTGATCAGGGTGATAGCAAGCAGCACCAGCAGATTTCGTACCGTATTCTCTAGCACCATTGTTGTATTCTTTATGTCGGTTACAGCCATATGTAGTGGTTAAGACATAGCTGCTTTATCAGAACAGGGTGCGTCAACTGGAACACAATTCGATTGTTTATCTCTAGTCTCACTCACCGGGTTCAATATATAAAAGCATGGAACATGCTGGTTGTTATCCATTTACCATCCAGAAAATGATAAAAGATGATATTAATTAGTCGACCCGGTTAATCCTCCAGCCTCGTCCTGGTGCGGCTAACTTTAAAACATATTTGAGACATCTTACAGTTCGCCTTTGTAGCATGTCTCTCTGCATGTTATTCCCGGTACTGGCCGTGTTTTTTTCTTTTCCTGTTTGTAGTAATGTTAGCTGATGCAAATGAGCACCAGTATAACCATTCAGTCTGGCCGTCCTGCCAGCAAGATCGCCCTGAGTCATGAGGCGCAGCAGGACGTGCACCAGGCATATCTTGTCTCCATGCGTCAGCGGTTTAAAACCGTGATTAACCGCCTTACCCGTGGTGATATGTTAAATATGCTAAGGCGCAAGCTGCCCCGGCAGATGTACAGCGATGCCGATGCGGAAAATCTCGGCTTTCTGATGACTTATCTCTATGCCTGGAACTGGCTGCAACACAATGTGCACGGTGAGTATCAGCATGAAGTACTGGATGCCTTCAGCAAAGGGCCGCAGGGGTTTCTGATGGCGATGCTGTTGCAAAGTAACAGTACGGGCGAATTTATTCAAAAATACATTCACCACTGGAAAAACTATCAGGGACAGCCACAGCTTCAGCACAGGCAGTTAATGCAGCTGCTGAGCCAAAAGGGTGGTGCGGTAGAACTTGCTGATTATATTGAGTCCGCCTGGAATGCCCTGCATCTTTTCAGTAAAAGCTATGTGGCCGGTTATAAGGACCTGGCAAAACAGGAAAAAGACCGTTATGCCGATATGCTGGGAGCGGAAGATAAAGAACGCCTGGTGCTGGTTGATCAGTTACCCGATACCGAAGCACTAACAGGTTTTAACAAGCTTGGTATTATTCCTGCAATGGGGTGCCCGCAAACTTGCCGGCACTGCATGTTTATTTTTCGTCCGCTCATGAAAAATACCGTTGACCCGGCACCGCTGTACAAAGTGATTGATGAACTAACTACTTCGGTATTGTTTACCGGCGGTGATTTAACCTTGCAGCTGGATCATTTTTATAATGCAATTGAAAGCATGCCGCATGTCACCACGTTTGCGATATTATTAAATGGTGACTTTGCCGATAGCCGGCAAATTACCAGGCAGGTGATGACTAACATGGCATCTGCAATTCGACGCCGTTCCGTCACATGGCCAGGCGCCAAAGTAATGCTGCAGATTAGTTTTGATGAGTTTCACCAGGAAGTGGTAGTCGACCGGAAAGGAAATCTAACTGAACGCATCCCGGTAACCAAGATCGCCAATATTGTTGAAGCCGCGCCTGAGTTCAAAAAGGAAATTCAGTTGTGCCTGCTGCACAAGCAGGGACATTTGAATTTTTCAATGGAACTGTTTCAGAAAGGCGTGTTTGCCCGCCTGGCTCGAGAACTGGGACGTCGCGGTCATCAGCTTAAAATTTTATCTTCAGCGCCATCGTCTCGTTTAAAACGCAATCCACTGAATCCTGAACAGCCGGCACAGTTAATAAAGGATGCCACCTTCGTATTAACCGTTTACCCGGATGTGCCTATATTGTTAACCAGTACAACCATTGACGCATATGGCCGTGCCAGCATGATGGAATTGCACGAAGCGGTTAACGAAAGAGACCTGTTAGAACAGGTTCTCCAGGGTAAAGGGGCTGGCGGTGAAACCTTTGATAAGGACCTGATGTTGTGGTTCAACGGCTGGGCTACCCTGTTTTCTGCCGTGCATGTGTGCCTGGGCAATGTATACGAAGAGGGTATGGAAATCATACGCAGGCGTCAGCTTAAAGATCCGTTAAGCAACGCATTAAATATTTTTGACTTGCGTCTGCTTGATTACTACCGTGAGCTTTGCGACGACCTGGACAGTATTATTGAACGCTCCACCAGTCCACATCACCTGTTTCACACTATTACTGAAGATGCTGGTATGCGCCTGCATATGACCAAACGGCTTATTGAGGCTAACAATTTATTGTAGCTGCAAATTCATTCGCATGATGCCTGTACATGTTGGCATTATTGTGCGAATGAATTCGCAGCTACAATACCGTGTCAGCTTGCCGCGACATTCTTGATTATTGTTTTGATAAAAAGTTGACTTCCCAGTCCCAGGCGGTTTTAACAATCTCTGTAAGATCGGCAAATTTTGGCTGCCAGTTTAATTCTTTCCTGGCCAGGCTGGCGTCAGCCACAAGCACCGCAGGGTCGCCGGCACGGCGTGGTTCCATCGTTACCCTGATTTCTTTGCCGGAGACTTCTTTGGCAACATCAATCACCTGTTTGACAGAAAAACCTTTGCCATTGCCAAGGTTGTAGCGGGCGCTTTGATCATTTTCTATCATGCGCTGTAATGCCTGTGAGTGGGCTTCGCATAAATCATTAATGTGAATATAATCTCGCACACAGGTGCCGTCATCTGTCGGGTAATCATCACCGAAAACTTTTATGTCTTGACGTCGTCCCGAAGCAGCCTGAAGGACTAATGGTATCAGATGAGTTTCAGGTATATGGCGTTCGCCCAGTTCGCCATCAGGGTCCGCGCCTGCGGCATTGAAATAGCGTAAACAGCTGGCACGTAGACCGTAAGCTTTGTCGTAATCATCAAGTATCTGCTCGATCATTAATTTGCTATGGCCGTAGGGATTGATTGGCTGTTTAGTATGCTTTTCATCAATAGGCGTGTAGTCAGGTTCACCGAATATCGCGGCGGTCGATGAAAAGATAAAATTAGTAATATCATGGCGCATCATGGTGTCGAGCAGGTTGAGAGTGTTCACCACGTTATTGTGATAATAGATTGCAGGTTTGAGAACCGATTCTCCTACCTGGATAAAACCTGCAAAGTGCATGACGGCATCAATATCACGGGATTTAAAAATGGATGTTAGTACGGTGGTGTCGCCAAGGTCACCTTCAATAAATTCGCCATATTTCACTGCATCCCGATAACCATAACTCAGGTTATCCAGAGTGATGATTTCATTACCGGCATTAGCCAATTGCTTCACCATGTGTGAGCCAATGTAGCCGGCTCCACCAACGACAAGTATTTTCATGATTGTATTATTCGAATAATGTTACGTGTTAACTTCTTATAAGATATTCTACTTCGATTATCAAGCTGCTACCCGCTATTTGTCAGTAAATGCAACGGTAACTTGCTGGCAGCATCATTGCTTAACCTGGTGATACAGGCAATTGTGCGGAACTGGCTTTTCAATTTTGAGTTTGCATGCTATAAATGGGATTATTATAGGAATAAAAATAAATAATGATGAATTAAAAAAATAATAATAAACAATGGATTGTTATAAAAGGGTGGAAAAATGTTTCCGAAAATACTTTATGAGTTGTTGCCTTTTATTTATTTAAGTGTAGGTTTCGGCAGCGGGGTGATAATCAATTCGACCATTGTGATTGTTGCCTCGATATTATTAATATCTGCCGGAATACTCGTATTAAGTCTGCGCATTAGATATCGACGGGCAATCCGGCATAATCGCCATTCATAATGTCGCCGGGTTAATATTCCTGTTCATCGAGGTACTGCGACCAGTCACGGCTGTTATCACCGTAAACAAAGAAGTATGGGTTTAGCAAACTGTCTTTGGTGTTATATTCAAGCGGCGACATATCCGTTTTTGTAATATAGCCTCCCGCCTGCTCTACAATACACTGAGCGGCTGCGGTATCCCATTCTGATGTCAATCCCAGGCGAGGATACAGGTCCGCACGGCCCTCGGCAACCAGGCAGAATTTTAATGAGCTGCCCATGCTGATCATTTCTACATTACCCAGTTTTTCAATGTAACGCTGCATCATCTCGGAGCCATGGGAGCGGCTGCCGGCAACCGTGAGTTGAGAATCAGTAGAATGATCAAGTTTTTTTACGGATATTCGTTTTGCTACATTGCTGTTTTCAACTTTATAAGCGCCACCGTTTTTCCAGGCGTAATAATCAATGTCAAGAACAGGTACATTGATAACACCGATAAAGCTTTGATGTTGATGTATCAGCGCAATGTTGACGGTGAATTCGCCATTACGTTTTATAAACTCGCGGGTACCGTCCAGAGGGTCGACTAGCCAGTATGTTTGCCAGCTTGCGCGTTCTTCAAAGGGTAATCTGGCGGATTCTTCCGACAGTATCGGAATATCCGGAGTGAGTTCCTTCAAACGCTTGATGATAAGATTGTGGGAGGCTAAATCCGCTTCGGTTAGCGGTGACTTGTCATCTTTCTCTTCGACATTAAAGCCGGAATTATAAATACTTAAAATAGCTTTTCCGGCATCGCGGGCGATGTTTACACATTCAAGACAAAGCCTTTGCAAATTGCCAGTTTTCAGGTCCAGTGAGTGACTCATGGTTAGTTTGTTATGTAATTATTCTCGTTAATCAAATTGTATAATATATAAATGACAATGGGCGCAGATAACAATAAAAACATCGATAAATTTCCAAAATGGGATGATATAACTACCGTGCTGCTGGATATGGACGGTACCTTGCTGGATTTGCACTTTGATAACTATTTCTGGCTGCAACATGTCCCTCTGCGTTACGCCGAGAAACATGATTTATCACATGTTGAGGCGCATAAACATTTAATGAATCGCTATACAGAAGTACGCGGCAGTCTCGACTGGTACTGTATCGATTTCTGGACGCGAGAACTGTCGCTGGATATCGAGCAGTTAAAACATGATGTTGCAGACAAAATTTCTATACGGCCTGATACTGTTGAGTTTCTTTCCTGGTTGAATAAGAACAGCAAGCGTGTTGTACTCGTTACCAATGCGCATCCGGCCAGTTTGAATTTAAAAATGGATAAAACTAATTTACATGTCCATTTTGACAAGATCATTAACGCGCATGAAATTGGACTGGCCAAGGAGAATGAAGGTTTCTGGGAAAAACTTCAAGGTGTCGAACCATATGATAAGCAGCACACTATGTTAATCGATGATAACCTGGAAGTGCTGGCATGTGCTTCTTCATACGGGATTCGATATTGTTATGGTATTCAGCAGCCGGATAGCCAGGGGCATCATGTGATGAGTGATGATTTTGTTGTACTGGGCAGTTTTAAAGAAATTTTGCCGTAGGATCTTCCGCAAATGAACGCTAATTAACGCAAATAGGAATTTAATTATTTTTACAGTGTTTGTTTTCAAAGCGGTATGGTTTAGCTGTAGATGAATATTGTCTAAAGGCTATAAAAGATATAGCGTTTAATCTGTATCAGCAAAAGTTTTTCAGGTAAGTCTCTAAAAAAGATAAAAAAGCTTTTAATTTGCGTTAATTAGCGTTCATTTGCGGAAAAATTATTTATCCCAGGACTTGAATCGTTTTGTACAGTATTTCAGTAAATCAGAGTAATTTTCAAAATATAAATCGAAACCTTCTTCTGCTGAGGTGTCGAACTCGCAGTAATCATTGGAATGTTCACGGCATATATCCGGCCGTGTTTCATAAATTCCGCAGTCGCCATTTGCCAGCAAATGCTGGCAATGGCCATCGACCAGCAAGGTCCAGCCATCTCCATCCTTATAAATTTTTACGTTATCGTGTGACACCTGCCAGAGCAGCTGGCGGAAATCTGCTTTGGAGCGGGGCGTGTCAATATGCTGGGTAATATAGGTGCAACAGATCGAACCGGTGCAAAAGCTGCATTTGTTTTCACTGGTTAGCTTGATGCCATTGATGGTTTTTACCATAGGGGGTCTCTACATTAATCCAATGTCACTGAGTTTGCCGGACTGGCTGAACAGGTAGTCGCCATTTTTTTGTTTTTTGGCGAACATTGCAAGGCTTTGTGCAATGTTACCGCCTGTCGATGCTGTTGGCGTAAGTCGTATATTAGCAATATAGCCCGCTTCCGGGACAAGTCCGGCAGTGCCGGTGATGGTGATATCGCCCCCCTGGTTTTTAATCTCGGCATTAAGTAATTGTTGTTCAGATTCCCCGAGTGTGATTAATACGTTTCCTAAAGATACCGTATCTGTAACGGTAACTGTGGCATTACTCCAGGTGATCTGGCCTGATGCCGCTGGCGGATATCCCTGCTTCCAGTGAGCGTGATCAATGTTTAGTGAAATCATACCTGATAGCTGTGCCATTGGAATATCAGCGAGTTTTGCAGCATCTTCGGCATTTATTTTTGTTGTCAGTCTGTTGACAAAATAATTGCCTAAAAAAGACACGCCAATTTCTGCATCGACATCGTTGTCTGAATATTGGCTCGTTACATCCAGTGCAAGCTGGCCAATGAATAACTTCCATAAATTGAAAGACCACTCGGTATTTTTTAATTGCACGGCATTGTTGATGGAAACAGCATAGGCATTGCCGTTCCACAGTGAGCCGCTAATACCCCGCAGCGTGACAGGGCTATTGTCAGTTAATAATTCTGCAACGGGTTTTGCCGGGATAGATACAACCAGGAATAGTAAATATGAAGCAACAGCGGTGAAAATATAATATTTTTTTTTCATATACATTGAAACTGCTACGGAAATTTCCGGCTAAGGTTTATGGGCGTTCAAAAGTCAGACGTGCATCGGCTCGCCCCGGGGTTTCGCTGCGTTCAATGTTTGCGCTAACAACCTGTACCCCGTTAAACGTTGCCAGGGTATTTAACCAGATTAGCACCTGGTTAAACGGTGCGTCTTTTAACGTGACTCGTGCGCCATCCCTGCCGGACGATTCAATTTTATTTACCGAAGTTTTCAAACCGGCATTGTTTACCGTTTGCTCGATAACCAGAGTTATAGGTTTGTCTTTATCTCGAATTACACTGCGGCTGCCGGCTGACCGTAAAGTTCTCACTTCCGTGGCTGCTTCCTGCATCCATAGCAGGATCTCTTTATGAGACTGCTGCTGTTGTTGTTGTGACTCCAGTCCCTGATGAATGGGTTCCCAGACAATAAGATAAAATAAAGTAAGTATGATGAGAGCGACAGCGCCGGCCACCATTCGCTGTTCTTTCAGGGATAGCGAATAGAACCATATTTTTACTTGCTGCAATTGTGCCATTAGCCCTGTCCCTCTATTCGCAGGTTCCCTTTGACTTTATTCTTTTCTGAAGAGGATGAGGTTATTTCAGACTTTATCCTGGTGTTGCTGTTGAGATTTTTATTCAGGTTTTCAATGGCCTGCAGGTTAGTACTGTCAAGTCCGATTTCCATACGGTTATTCCTGAATGTTAATGATTGCAGGGTGATGTTTTTCCTGTCATTTGTCAAAGTACCGAAAGACTCTGACAGTAAGAATAGCAGGCCATTACTGCTGTTTTCTGAAGTGCTTTTTAACTCTTTTAATTTTTGCTCCATTTGAACGCGGGGATTGATAATTTTTCGGCTTTGTGGAAACGTTTGTTTGTAAATCTTTTCAATTTCTGCTTTTGTCTTTTTATTTTCCTCGGTCAGCTGTGAATATTGAAAACCGGTTAGACCCAGGTGCAATGTCAGCCAGACAGCAGCAAGCGATGCTGCCAGGCGCCATTGTTGCCAGTAACCTGAGGATTTTCGCTTCGCTTTATAGTCGCGCTGCAGCAGGTTAAGTGCCAATGCCTGTTTATAATGGCCGCAAAATACCACCAGTGGATGAGTGTTGTAGACAATGTTAATAAGCTCAATATCCTGATTATCAATGTTGAGATCACTAAAGGCAGATGAGTTTTCCTGCTCGTTAAAAAATATAATTTTATCAGGCGAAATCTGGTTTTCATCCTGCAGCATGTTTGTTATCACGTAGGGCAGGATATCATGTGACAGCATGATGCCGTTCAGGGTGTCAGTTTGCAGATACCAGTTGTCATGATAGTTAAGACATGCCCACTGCCTGTTGCCGGCATCTGCCGGCAGGCATAAGACATCAGGAATAATTTTTTCAATATAAATATTGGACTGCTGGAAAGCCTGAGTAATCGATTGCAGCGTGGTTTTATCGATGCCGACAACCGAAGTTGTATCGCTATTCCTGTTTTTCGAAATGACAAAATGAAAGTTTTCAACATCCTCGGCGATGAATTCTTCAACCGCGTAGGGAACCGCTTTCAGCATTTTTTGCATGTTCTGCGTTGGCAACTGCAACTGATTTATATGCAGGCATTGGCTGCTCAATAAAACCACTGCAGTATACCTGGCGGCAAGATCGGTAAGTTCATCAAGCGGCCCAGTGGTGATTTTCCCTGTTAATTCACCTTCATCATTGCATAACGACCAGGTTGCCTGGTGCGGCTGATCGATATTGTAGTGGATGAGCAGCGTTTCACTCATTTATGTTGTCCCAAAATACCTGCATTCTAACTATTATGGCTCAATCTTTTACAGTGTTCGATAACTGCGGGAAATTATTTCAGTTTTACCCGAGCCATCTCTGTAAATGATGCTATACATGATTTTGTTTGCCTGGCCGATTATTGCCTGTGTTCTAAGCAGAAAATAATCGCTGCTGGTTGAAAGTTTTGCCGTGTCCTTGATTATAGTACCCAGCTTGGCAAAACTGGTGAAATCTTTCAGGTCATTAAACGGATTGTCAGCACGGTGGTCAATAATATCTTTGGCCAGAGCATCTGTCATATCGGCAGACAGTGATTTTAGCACTTCCGCACTGGCGGTGTTGACATTGATAGCCGGGTCGCTTCCAGCAACATAGGCACACAGGTAATCTTTAAGCAGTTGATAGCTTTTGCCGTCTTCAAAGCCTTTTATCAGGCGCAACTCACTAATACTTTGCAGTTCCCTGTTGGCAGTGCGGTAGGGGTCGTCCAGGTTAAGGTAATAGCCATCTTCGGCGCCATTCGGATTAGTCGTCGTTGAATCACTGTCTATCCAGTCAATAATAGCCTGTGTTGATATATTCTTTAGACCAAGACTTTTGAATAACTGGGTCAGGCGTTTTTCTGTGGTGGTATCAACTTTCCCGGTTGCCAGCAGTGAATTAATATTAATGTAGCTATGCAGGTCAGTTAATTTACCCTGGATAGAACCGCCGCTTACCGGTAATGGCGGAATTTCAATCGCCCAGTCTTCGCTCAGTTCATCTATCTTGGTGTCTTTTTTATCCTGGCGCAGAATTCTTTGCGACCACTTTTCAGCAGCAAGTAAATAAAAGTCGGCCTGGTCCTGGGCAATCATATTGCCGGTACGGCGCACATCAAGTTGCAGGCGTGTGCTGATGCTGATGCTGATGGTTGCAGCAATGGTTACGATTAACAGGGCGGTTATTATGGCAACACCCTGCTGCTTTTTACCCGCGAATGAAGCTGGCGGTGTCATCCCTGATAGTGTGGATCCGAATCTGTTTGAATTGAATAAAAACATGTCTGCTGCTAGTTCATTGCATAAAGGCGGCGAACATCCCCCCAGTCCTTCAGCTGTATCACGATTTCGATGGCCACAGGGGTAACGATATCAGCCCCGGGCGTGCTGCCTGAAGCGGTACTTAAAGGCGGCCATTGTTCCTGCCATTCGGCCTTGTCATCAAGAAACCGAATCGTGACATTTTCCAGGTTATCAATGAGTACAGTTTGTTTGGGTTCCGAATTTTGTGCACGGTCCAGGTGCGGCCATTGCAGTTTTACCAGTTTTCCGTCTTCAAAACGATATGCCACACGAAGCAGACTGCTGCGTAACAGGTTTGCCGGGTTGACCCTGCCGCCACGGGTAAACTCAACCAGGCTGTCAATATTGCTGCCGGCAGTTAGATAAGGCTGGAAATTTCCGTAATCATCACGTATGTCGCGCTGTCTGATTTGTGAAAAATCGCGGTTTAACGTGGAAACACATTGCTGAACCTGCTGCAGTCTTTGCAGTGCCTGTTCCGAAGACTTGCTATTTTGAATAACATTTTCCAGGCCGCCATACGCCATGACTGCCATGATGGCGAAGATAATACTGGCAATCAGTAATTCCAGTAAGGTAAAGCCTCGCTGTCCGGCTGATATTATATTAGCGCGTTGCATAGCCGATGAGTGATGTCAGGTTCTGCTGGTAGTCTTCATCTGCATACACAGTGAACGTTACCTCAAGTGCATCTTTGTCTTCCGTTTTTTTGGTAGTGCGAATCCAGTACCAGTCATGCTTTGCCATGCTGGTTGAGCCTTTTTTATCGCCAACATCAGGAAACTCCTTGCCGATGCGAATTTGCGTTAGTTCATTTACCGCAACCCAGTGCGCCAGTGTTTTCTGTTTCAAATAACTCGCATTGTTTGCCTGCGAGCCTGAAGTACTGAGTAATGCACCGAGAGATATAGCGATAATGGTTAATGCGATCATCACTTCAATCAGGGTGAATCCTGAAAAATGCCTGTTTGTACCGAGGTTTATCATTTTCTATCTCCATGATCGGAGCATTTGATGATTCGTTTTTTACAGCTCGCTTTTTTCGGTTTTCAGCGAACCATCAAAATTGCCTTTTACAAAATAGCTGGCTTCCACGCCTAAAATATAAAAGCGAATTTCAAATTCAGGCGTGATTTCACCGCTGGATAATAAAAATATCTGTGGTTCTGCTTTTGATTTCTCATCCTTTTTATTTTCTTCAGAGTTATCATCCAGCTCAAAATTTTGTTCAGTTTTCTGTTCTGATGCCGGGTTGATAATGATCTGAGTGTCTTCCAGGCTCATTTCCAGTTCCATATCCATTGGTAATTCACGAGGCCCCAGGATTTTATCTTCATCCAGCGGCAGCCAGCTGTTTTGAGTAAATCGCAGAAAACGATAACTGTTAAGATGAATCTCAATGGCATATTCTTCGCCACGCAAAATAGCTTCTTCCAGCGCAAGCTGAATCAAACGCTCCATTCGCAAAGCTTCTTTTTTAATCAGGTCTTCACTGGAATCGCTGCGAATGGCAAGCGTGGTATAGGTGAATAAAATGGCAACAATGACGACTACGACCAGCAGTTCCAGCAGGGTGAAGCCATGTTGGCGTGCCGGTTGCTGCCAGGAATGCTGCATGGGCATGTTTTACGGAAAGATACCTTATAGTCTGAGTTTTAGTGAGTTGTTCAGCAGCTTAATCCTTGTCCCAGGAGCCAATATCCGCATTCGGGCCTTCACCGCCCGGAGCAGCGTCCGCACCCAGTGAATAAATATCGATTTCACCGTGCTCACCGGGGTTTAAATACAGGTATGGATTACCCCAGGGATCATTACTGAGTTTTTTAACGTAACCTCCCTGTTTCCAGTTTGGTGGCTCTGGTGCAGACGTTGGCTGGGTAATCAGTGCTTCAAGCCCCTGATCTGTCGTGGGGTAGGTAAAATTATCCAGCCGGTAAATATCCAGGGCGCCTTCCAGGGACCGAATGTCATGTTTCGCTTTTGCTATGCGCGCTTTATCCGGATTGTCCATTATGCGCGGTACAACCACGCTGGCTAAAATACCTATAATCACCACTACAACCATAATTTCGATTAAGGTAAAACCAGACTGTCTCCGGGCCTGATTAGCAGACAGCCTGGCTGGGATAAATTTTTCTGATTGATAAAACACGTAAAACTCCTTAGCGCTACGGATTATATTGCACGGGTAAATTGCATTAAACTTGGAATTTTTAATTTAATGCTCAAGAATATCATAACGATAATAGCAAATGTATGGCTAACTGCCTATTACAATGACCAAAACCAGTCGTATAAAGTTCCGCTATCAATATCATCCCAGCCACGCTCTCTGGCTGATTATTTTTTTGCTTTCATTTTTTTTACAGCTGTTCGACCTGGCAGACAGCTGGCGTTTCAACCGCGGCCTGGTGGCGCAGGGTGATGTCTGGTTATTATTCAGCGGGCACATGGTACACCTGAACTGGTCGCACTGGTTGCTGAACATGGCAGGCCTTGCAATCGTGGCGTTTTTCTTTAGCACTCATGCCAGTTTCAGACAGTGGATGACTGTTATTCTGACTTCCGCCTGTGTAATTAGTGCGGGGTTGTGGTGGTGGATGCCTGATATTCGTTATTACGTGGGACTGTCCGGTATATTGCATGGCCTGTTTTTATACGGTGCCCTGCGTGAAATTCACTTCTACCCGGCAAGTGGTTATGTATTAACTGCCGTGCTGTTAGCCAAATTAGGCTGGGAGTTTTTTAACGGTGCCTTGCCTGGTTCGGAAGAAATGGCGGGCGGTCGTGTATTGACAGAAGCGCATCTGTTAGGCGCCATAGGCGGTGCGCTGGTGTGGTTATCTGAATACCTGTTCAATGCCATTAAGTCGAGATTCATGTAGCCTCGTATATCGCAGGTGATTTTCTATTGGGAACGGTTGAATATATCAATCTGATTTTTTTCGTAATTAGAGACACGGATTCCCTGGCCAGCATTAGCGACCACTAAACTCATGATACCATCGTTATTCAGGTCGCCAGGGGCAATCGACTGGCTGCTATTCATACCCAGAGACTGGCCGGAGTCATTAAAACTATAACCGCAACCGGTGAGCAGGAATAAATAGCAATGACGCTGAGCCTGTGCAGCCCAGGCATATGCAGACGATAACAGGAATAGACGCTGGTCATGCATATGTCCTTTTGTATTCAATATATACCATGTAATACAGGGTTCAGCAAATCAGGAATAATGAAAAAATTTCATTAATTAAATGAATAATTAAGCTTTCGGAATGGTAGCTGCGAGGATAAATTTTTATAAATTAGCGCCGCCTGACGAATTCTCTTCATGCGCGCTGCAGCAAGACCTTCAGGAACTTACAGTCTATGGACAAACTCAAATAAATTAGGGTACGATTCGGCAATGAACAAGTTTATTGAAAATGGCGTTCGTAAGCAGATTGACAGGGTTACCAGGGTCTATTATGAGGGTTACTGGGTTAAATGTTATGAGCTGCCTGATGATAACCTGACGGCAAAGCGTTATCTGATCCAGTCATTAACACGCCGTTTGTTCAACCATATGGAACATGGCATCAATATTCCAGGTCGACTGCTTGATGATATTCGCGCTGCTTATGAAGCCGAACAGGACCCCAGAAAAAAACGGGTAAAGGGAGCGATGCTTGCCGGCGCCCTGTTCAACCGTGCCGCGGATATCTTCACCCATCTTGTCGAACTGGAAGCCTGTGGCATTGAAATTCTGCCTGACAATGACCTGATGCATACCTGTGGCCAGTGCCTTCGTGAGGCGCTGGAATTTGGCAAACTGGTAAAGCACCGCAACGGTGATGAAGGCATCGATGAACTCTGGGGAGAACCATTTAAGGCATTCATCATGCCAATCGATGCCTTTTATGAAAGCCGTTACATGAAGATTGCGATGACAATGAAGAATATTGATAAGGCGGCTGGTTATATGGCCAATTGTGTTAAGGATGACCCGCGTTTCCCTGGCCTTGACCGGTTAATTCAGGAATACGCCAGGGCTGCCAGACGCAAGTGTGAAACGCTGCGCACGGATGATGATGTTTTCGATGTCTGGTCTGATTTCGTAGTGGCCGGTGAAGCGGTGACGGATTTTATACCTGAAGAGGACGCAGACATCGAAGGTAAAAAGCTGGTTGAAGTAATTGACGTAAAACATATGCTGTGGGAAGGTGTCAGGCTGATCGGTTTCATCACCCGGGCGCGTACACCAATGCCTAAAAGCACCGAAAAGTACCTGGGTGAATGCGAGCGATACAAGTCACGGGCACGCTGCAATAAATAGGCCATGCCTGCCGCATCGCACAAACCAGTAGCACTATTCGTGCTGTCGCTCACGGCAATCATCGGCATGGGATCACTGGCCGCTTTTTTTGTATTTCTCTATGCCGGCCCCTTTAACTGGGTAAAGCTGAACTTAACTGAATTACAGGCGATGGCACTGAATATCCTGCTGTCATTTCTGTTTTTCTTTCAGCACAGCGGCATGGTCAGAAGAAGTTTTCGCCGCCAGCTGACAAGATTTGTGCCGTCTCATTATCAGGGAGCGGTATACACCATTATGTCCGGACTGGTGCTGCTTTTGTTTCTGGTGCTATGGCAGGCATCGGATACAGTACTGCATAAATTTGAGGGGCTACCTGAAATAATCATACGCGGTTTTTTCTTTCTGGCCATGCTGGGCACCGTATGGGGTGTGTGGGCGCTGCGCTTTGTCGATCTGTTTGGCATGGACGCTGTTACCAGACATCTGCTGGCGAAAGCAACTGCCGCCAGGCCCTTTACAGTCAGGGGACCCTACCGCTGGGTGCGGCATCCGCTGTATTTGTTCACCATCGTATTTTTCTGGTGTTATCCGGTAATAACCGCCGACCGCCTGTTATTTAATATTTTATGGACGATATGGGTTATCGTTGGTGCTCGGCTGGAAGAGCGCGAACTGGTTGAAGACTTCGGGGATAATTATCGAGACTACCGCGCCAGGGTGCCGATGCTGCTGCCGCGAAGTATTCGTCCTGCATGGCGTGATTGAATCAGCCGGCAGGATTGCCTTGTTGAACCACAGAGACATCGAGAGCACAGAGAAAAACTATTGATTTGAAGTTGCACCGCAGGCGCATAAAATTAAAAAGCCTGTGTTTTCTCTGTGTCTCTGTGGTTAAAAATAAAAACCTGTCAACACCTGATACCAGCTACCATCAGTCAACTACTGGTCCGGCCTTGCAAACTTCCGGATCTGCTTCTTCCGCTAAATGACGGAAGTTTTCCTGGAACAGTTTCGCCAGTTGACGTGCTTTCGCCTGGTAGGCCGCTGTATCTTGCCAGGCACTTGCCGGCTGTAATATTTCGTCTGGTATGCCGGGACAGTATTTAGGAATTTCAACCTGGAAGATCGGATCAATTTCCATTGGCACATCATCCAGCTCACCGTGTATCGCTGCATTTAACATGGCGCGGGTATGATGGATGTCCATGCGTTTGCCGATACCGTATGGCCCACCGGACCAGCCGGTATTGATTAACCAGCAGCGCACCTTGTGCTTACGAATTTTCTCACCAAGCAGCTGGCCGTAAAATGACTGGTGCAGCGGCATAAACGGTGCGCCGAAGCAGGCGCTGAAGGTGGCGGTGGGTTCAGAAATGCCAACTTCCGTGCCGGCAACCTTGGCGGTGTAACCGGACAGGAAATGATAGATAGCCTGTTCCGTTGTCAGGCGCGAAATTGGCGGTAAAACACCGAAGGCATCGCAGGTGAGCATTACAATATCCTTTGGATGGCCGCCAACACCAGGATACACAACGTTGGGTATATGGGTGACAGGATAAGATGCACGCGTGTTTTCCGTCAGCCTGTCATCGTTGAGATCCAGCCGGCGGTGCCGCGTATCGATACTGACATTTTCCAGGATGGTGCCGAATTGTCTCGTTGTTGCGTATATCAAAGGCTCGTGTTCTTTTGAGAGATTGATGACCTTGGCATAACAGCCGCCTTCGAGATTGAATATGCCATGTTCGCCCCAACCGTGTTCATCATCACCAATCAACTTACGTGTTGGATCGGTGGAAAGCGTGGTTTTGCCAGTACCGGACAAGCCAAAAAATACTGCTACATCGCCATTTTCTGCCATATTGGCGGAGGCATGCATACTCATGACACCCTGCCTGGGCAGAAGATGATTCATCACCGAAAATACCGACTTCTTGATTTCACCCGCGTAACGGGTGCCGCCTATGAGTATCAGCCTGCGGCTAAAATTGAGAATGACAAAGGCTTCTGAGTTTGTGCCGTCAACCGAGGGTGTCGCCCGCAGTTCCGGCACATGCACTAAGGTAAATCGCGGTTCATCCGCCGCAATGGTGCGACCGATGTTTTCCGGCCGGATGAACATGTTGCGTGAGAACAGGGCATGCCAGGCATGCTGGGTAATAATGCGCACCGGTAATTCGTAGTCGGGGTCGGCGCCTGCAAGACCGTCGGTAATAAATATCTCGCTGCCTTCGAGAAAATCACAGGCGCGCTGATACAGGGTATTAAACTGTTCAGGTGTAAACGGCTGATTGATTTTGCCCCACTCAATTTCATCGTGCGATAACGCATCATCGACAATGAACTTGTCATTGGGCGCACGGCCGGTAAAGGTACCTGTCCGTGTTACCAGCGGACCGAGATGTGCAAGTCGCGCTTCGCGCCTGCGTATAGCGGCTTCATATAGTTGCGGTGATGAAAGATTCCAGTGGATGCTTTCAAAATTTTTTACCCCAATATCGGCCAGGCACTTAACGAGCAGGCCCACATCACCGCCGTACATTTCTACAATACTCATTACATGCTTCCTGTTAACGAAATGCTCATACTTAACCATAAACACCGACTATAAGCAAAACTGACTTGTTGTTTTCCATCGAGTTTATAGCTGTGCGCCAGCATTACTTGATTCGTTACCGGGACAGCGTTAGTGTTTGGCATTTATGATAAAAACTTTGCACTATGAAGGTGCGTTATCATAGAGGTTGCACACAAATTGAACACGCTAAAAAGAACCGTCTGGCTGCTTTCAGCTTACCGCTCCGACAGCCACGCCAGCTGGGCCGACTCGATAGTAGATACTTTCAGCGAGTTTCAATGGTATAAACTTGAACTGCCTGGCCGTCATTTTCGCTGGCGGATTCGTGGCAATCCGTTATCCTGGCTACATCGCTTGCCTGAGCAGGCACCGGATTTAATTCTGGCGACTTCCATGGTGGACCTGTCTACCCTGAAGGGCCTCCATCCGCGACTGGCAGCGGTACCCTGCCTTTATTACTTCCACGAAAACCAGTTTGCCTACCCTGTCAGTAAGCGCCAGTTCGATTCGGTTGATCCCGAGATGGTGCAGCTTTATGGTGCACTGGCCGCAGACAGGCTGCTGTTTAATTCCAGCTATAATCGTGATTCTTTTTTGCATGGGGTCGCAGGGCTGCTGCAAAAATTGCCCGATGAAATACCCGATGGCATAGTTGATACATTACAAAATAAGAGTCAGCTGCTGCCCGTGGTGATTACGCCAGTAACAGCCGGAGAAAACAGAAATCAGAAGCTAATCCTGTGGAATCATCGCTGGGAATATGACAAGCAACCGCTGGTTTTTTGCGATGCGCTGTTGCAGCTCTATAAAACCAGGCAGGATTTTGAGCTTGCCTTGCTGGGTAGTCGGCCGCTAAACAAAGCGGGTGCTTTGCTGGAAATCGAACAGCAGCTCGGTGATAAAATTCTTGTCAATGAAAAAGTGTCGAGGGATGATTATTGCAAATATCTTTCACGGTCCGCGATAGCAGTCAGCACGGCAACCCATGAATTTCAGGGGCTGTCCATGCTGGAAGCCGTTAGCGCCGGCGCCGTGCCGCTGGTGCCGGATGATCTATGTTACCGTGAACAGTATGCCGATGAGTATCGTTATAAAGCCGGTGACAGTTCTGCCCTGGCGGAAAGATTGTCCCAATGGCTGGATAGCAGGCCTTTGCCACCGGATGTTTCATACTGGTACGGCGAGGAGCTTATAAATAACTGGTATCAGATGCTGAAAGATTGTTAAGTTTAACCACAGAGATACAGAGAGCACAGAGTTTTTATAGTTTTGCGCGCCAGCGGCGCAATGAACAAATCAAATGCTTTTCTCTGTGCACTCTGTGTCTCTGTGGTGAAAATGTTTTTCGCTAAACAGTCCTACAGTGCTATTTTTCGTGCATCAGCAGGCAGCTTATAACCGGCTTTTGCCATCGCATCGAGTATCAGCTCTACCAGCTGCTGTTCATTAAAACGGTCTGAATTCAGCACAATATCGTAACTGCAGGGATCATCAATGTCGGAGTCATACAGTTTTTTGATGTATTCGGCTCGCTCGTTATTGACCTCGTTTACCAGCTCCATGGCTGCTTTTATGCCAATATTTTCACGGCTGGCGACGCGTTCAGCACATTTTTTGAGGCAACCGACAATGCGCACGCGAAAGGCTCTTTTCTCACCGAGAATGAGATTAGCGCCGCGGCCGACAATCACGCCGCCAGTTCGAGTTACCGACAATACCGTTTTTACCAGGTTTTCATAATATTCATCGTGTGTAAACGCTTCATTTTTTTGTAGCAGTTGCTGCCACCAGTGGCCCTTGATTTTACTGACATGTTCATCCAGCAGCTTGACAACTTCTTCGTCTACGTTGGCGCGCCGGGCAACTTCCTGCAGGATTTCGCGGTCACAGCTGCGCAACTTGAGCCTGTCTGCGAGCTGTTTGGCAACGATCTTTCCTAGCGAGCCAAAATCCCGCGATACGGTAACAACGATGGCTTTATCCTGCTGCTGTTTTGCTTTTCTCGACTGCTGCTGCATTTCCATCATTTCGACAGCAATCAGGGCCTCTATGAAGCGGTCTGCGCTACATTTCATAATGTCTACCTGTGGTTTGGTTAGCGGGTATTATGATATTGCGACGCTCAAGAGTGAAGGGGTGACAGTTAACTAAATTTTACCGCAGAGGCGCAGAGTTACGGAGAAAAACAATCAGATGGTGTTGGCTGCTGGCGTAACAATGAAAACTCTGCGTCTCTGCAGCTAATCTATTAAGACTGTTTTCATGTCAGCAAGAGGTGCTTTGTGGGTATAAATTCGCAGCTACGTTATTATCTGCATATTAGAACCAGATTAATTACTGCCACTCAGCAGACTTTAACCCGGATATAATTGCTCTTTTTATTTCGCAATGATCTTTTTTCCTGACATGCAACCGCTTAAGCAAAAACTGAACAAATGCATGTTGCAAGATGTGTTCGACTTCCGGCGCCGCTTGCTGAAAATCAGCAAGTCGAAACAGGGTGGCAGCACAGCTCATAATCAGGCTGTGGCGCAGCTGACGCAGGAGATCGAGCTATCCATCGCCGCGGCACAGGCACGCAGGGAAAATCTGCCTGTCATCAGCTACCCCGAAGAATTGCCGATTGTGCAGAAGCGGGATGAAATTAAACAGGCGCTATTACAAAACCAGGTGACGATTATCTGCGGCGAAACCGGTTCAGGCAAGACCACGCAACTGCCAAAAATCTGTCTGGATATCGGCCTGGGGATCAGGGGCAAAATAGGACACACCCAGCCGCGCCGCCTGGCGGCACGTTCGGTATCACAGCGAATTGCCGAGGAACTTAACACCGAGCTGGGAAATGAAGTCGGCTTCAAGGTCCGCTTCACTGATAAATCGAAAGACAACAGCTATATCAAGCTGATGACGGACGGTATTTTGCTCGCTGAATGTCACCATGATCCTTTCCTGGATCAATATGACACCATCATTATCGACGAGGCGCATGAGCGCAGCCTGAATATTGATTTTCTGCTGGGTTATCTGAAGCGACTGATTAACAAACGCAAGGACCTGAAGATTATTATTACCTCGGCCACGATCGATCCGGAACGATTCTCAAAACATTTTAATAACGCGCCGGTCATCAATGTATCTGGCCGTACCTGGCCGGTGGAAGTGCGTTACCGGCCGTACCAGATGGCAGACAGCGAAACCAGCAAGGATTTACCGCAGGCCATTATCGAGGCGGTGAATGAACTGTCAAAAATCGACCGCGGCGATATCCTGGTTTTCCTGAGCGGCGAAAGGGATATAAGAGAAGCCGCGGAGGCACTCAGCAGGGAGAAGCACAACAGGGCGATGGATAATACCGAAATACTGCCACTGCTGGCGCGCCTGTCAAATACGGAGCAGCACCGGATTTTTCAGCCTTCGGCGAAACGCCGCATCGTGCTTGCCACAAATGTGGCCGAAACCTCCCTCACCGTACCGGGCATCAGGTACGTGATTGATTCGGGCGTGGCGCGGATTTCGCGTTATTCCTGGCGCAGCAAAATTCAGCGTCTGCCGGTGGAAAAAATTTCACAGGCCTCGGCCAATCAGCGCAAGGGGCGCTGCGGCCGCGTCTCGGCAGGTATCTGCATTCGTCTGTACGATGAGGAGGATTTTAATTTACGTGATGAATTTACCGAACCCGAGATACAGCGAACCAGCCTGGCCGCGGTCATTCTGCAGATGGAAAACCTCAGGCTTGGCCATGTCGATGACTTCCCTTTTGTCGAGCCGCCAGAAGACAGGCTGATCAATGACGGCTATAAGCAGCTGTTTGAGCTGGGGGCCATTGATATCTCCCGCAATCTCACCAAGATTGGCAAGCATCTGGCGCACCTGCCAATTGATCCAAAACTGGCCCGCATGCTGCTGCAGGCCAGGAATGAGAACGCGGTAACGGAAGTCCTGATCATTGTCTCGGCGCTTGCCGTCCAGGACCCGCGCGAACGTCCGCTGGATAAACAGCAGGCAGCCGACGAAAAGCATGCGGCGTTTACGGACAAGCACTCCGATTTTATTTTTTATATCAACCTGTGGCATACCTATCATGCCGAAAAGCAGGCTGGCTCAGGCAACCAGTTGCGCAAGTGGTGCCGGCAGAATTTTATATCATGGCTACGAATGCGTGAATGGATTGACACCTTTAAGCAGATTAAACAAATGCTGCTGAGATTAAAGATACCCTTAAACGCCAGCCCGGCATCCTATGATCAGGTGCACCGTGCATTACTCATCGGACTGCTGGCGAACATCGGCTTTAAAGAGGAAGCGAAAGTATTTTCCGGCGCGCGAAACAATAAGTTCACGGTATTCCCGGGATCGGTATTGTTCAAATCACCACCGCAATGGATGATGTCCGCCGAAATCGTTGAAACATCACGGGTGTATGCACGCAACAATGCCAGGATTGACGCTGGCTGGATAGAAGTTGTCGCAAAACACCTGCTCAAGTATTCCTACAGTAACCCGCACTGGGAGAAAAAGCGTGCACAGGTTGTCGCTTTTGAGCAGGCATCGCTGTACGGCCTGATTATTTACACGGCTAGAAAAGTCAGTTATGCAGGCATCAATCCCGCTGAAGCCAGAGAAATCTTTATACGCGATGCGCTGGTCGCCGGCGATTTTGATAACAGGGCGGCTTTTTATGTGCACAATCAGCAGTTGCTTAATGAGCTGGAAACACTGGAGGCAAAATCGCGACGTCGTGACATTATCGTTGATGAAAACGTTTTGTATACGTTTTATGACTCGCATTTGCCGGACAATGTTTTCAGTGGCCAGACGCTGGATAAGTGGCTGCGACGGCAGCCTGAAAAAGCAAAGGCGCTGTTCCTGTCCAGTGATGTCCTGATACGTGATGATGCCAGCCTTGTCTCTGACCTGGAGTTTCCTGACACGCTTGAAATGAACGGTTCACGCTTCCCGATTGAATATCATTTCGATCCCAACCATCACTGTGACGGTATAACCCTGATCACACCGCTGGCGGGGTTGAATGCAATCAGCCCGCAGCGATGCGAATGGCTTATTCCCGGTTTGCTACTGGAGAAGATCACTGCACTGATACGGTCACTGCCGAAACAATTGAGGAAAAATTTCGTGCCTGCGCCTGATTACGCGGCTGCCTGTGTGCAGGCACTGCAACCATCGGACACGGCTTTAACCTGGGCTGTCGCCGCTCAGCTTAAAAAAATGACAGGTGTGTCCATTCCTTATGATGCATGGCCCTGTGATACAAGGAACACCGAAAACATCAGTCCGCACCTGTTAATGAACTTCAGGGTGCTGGACGCTGATGGCAGGATGATAAAAGAAGGGCGCAACCTGCAGGCGATAAAAGACAGTTTATCGGGTTCAAGCGATGAGGCGGCCGAGTTAATCACCGAGGTGGAGCCGGATACGCCATATAACCAGGATAATGTCGGCCCGGAAATTCTCGATGTTCTGGATGAGACGGTCGAACTCAGGCTGCAGGGCATTACTATCAAGGCGTACCCGGCGCTGGTCATGCAGGGTAAACAGGTAAACCTGCGGGCGCTGGACAGCAGGGACAATGCGTCAGCCGAAACCCACAGGGCTTTAAGGCAGCTAGTTATCAATGCATTGCCCGAGCAGATAAAGTACCTGAAAGCATCGATACCGGATATTCAAAACCTGTGTATGAAATATACCGACTTTGGCCGCTGCGATGAACTCAAGCAGGATATCGTTAGTAAAATCATCGATGAGGTTTTTTTGTATGACGATATCGGCTCGCAAAAGGAATTCAACGCAAGGCTGGAACACGGCAAAAGCGAGCTGTTTACAAAGGCAGAACAGTGGAGCCGATTATTAACCGGCATTCTGGACGAACATCGAGAGATTAAAAAGCTATTAAAAAAACCGTCATTATCACAGCTGGATACGGCAACCGACATCAGGTCACAGCTGGCTTATCTGTTTCCGAAGAACTTCATCACCGCAATAGACCAGCAGTGGCTGCAGCAATACCCCCGTTATCTGAAGGGCATCAGCAAACGCTTTGAAAAATCACAAAGCAACGCGCTGCGTGACCGGCAGTTGCGTATCGAGTTCTCCAGGTTATGGGATGAATACACAAAACGGCGGGAGATGCTTGACAGGCAGCACATCGATTCAGCGCAGCTTAATCACTACCGCTGGATGCTGGAAGAATATCGTATTTCATTATTCGCCCAGGAAATTAAAACGCTATTCCCCGTTTCTGAAAAAAGGCTAAAGAAATACTGGGATGAGTTATCGGATGCTTAATGACGTCTTATTAATCTCGCAGAGACGCAAAGCTCGCAATGGATAACTACCGGCATTTAATCGAAATATGTATTTTTAAAGCAGCCAGTAGTTAATTAAAATTATGCATTGCTGCCCCGTTAACATATAAATTTATTCTGTAAAAGGTTGATATGGTTGTCTTAGGGCCTGTTTACTCTAATCCGAGACATGGCCCGGACAGATATACCAGTGACACGCCGTGAAACCATCCATGGTGGCTCAACACCCGCATCCATGCGGGTGATGGTCACTGGTATATCTGTCCGGTCAATGTCTCTGGCCGTTAACGGGACAGCAATGAAAATTATGTTAACAACACAACCTTTCTTTGCGAGCTTTGCGTCTTTGCAGTAAAAATTCCTGTATTACGTTTTTGTTAGCAGGCTTCGAATCTGCTGGATGACGGGTTTTGTCTCCGGTCTGACATGTCGCCAGATATAGAAAGATTCGGCAGCCTGCTCAACCAGCATACCCAGACCATCAAATACTTTTTCTGCACCGTTTTCCATTGACCATCGCATGAAAGGCGTTGCCTGCGCTGAATACATCATGTCGTAACTGCAGCTGTGTTTTCTGAAGATGGTGGACGGCAGTGGTGGCAGCTCACCCTGCAAGCTGGCCGAGGTGCCATTGATGACGATATCAAAGTCTGCACGATTTATTTCATCCAGGCCGCAGCCTGATATATTACCCAGGTCGGCAAAATCCCTGGCCAGTTGCACTGCTTTTGCTTTCGTGCGATTGGTAATTAACAATGACTTTGGCTGCTGCTCAAGCAGGGCTTCCAGTACACCGCGTACAGCGCCGCCGGCGCCGATGATCAAAACATCTTTGCCCCAGATCCGGATATCGTGATTTTGCACGAGGTCACGCACCAGGCCAACACCGTCAGTGGTATCACCATACAGGCTGCCATCTGCCTGTACTAACAAGGTATTGACCGCAGAAGCGCGCCTGGCTCGATCGCTATGTGCATTCGCCAGTGCCCAGGCTTCTTCTTTAAACGGCACGGTAACGTTTAAGCCTTTGCCATTATTGCTTATGAAATGATTTACGTCCCGATCAAAGTGCCCGATTTCGGCCAGTTCAGCCGTGTAAACCAGTGACTGCTTCGTCTGCCTGGCGAACAGCGTGTGTATTTGCGGTGATTTGCTGTGTGCTATCGGGTTGCCAAAAACAGCATAACGATCGATGTTCTCACCCATTACCTGTCTGTGCCGTCTGCTAGCCACTGTGCCACGGTTTTTGCATAATAGCTCAATATGCCATCCGCGCCGGCGCGTTTAAAACCAAGCAGGCTTTCCATTACCACGGCTTTTTCATCTAGCCAGCCGTTTTGCGAGGCGGCTTTCAACATGGCATACTCGCCGCTGACCTGGTAGACATAGGTGGGTACGGCAAATTCGTCTTTTACGCGCCGCACGATGTCAAGATAGGGCATACCGGGTTTTACCATGAACATGTCCGCACCTTCCTGGATGTCCAGTTCAACTTCGTGCAGTGCTTCATCGGAATTAGCCGGGTCCATCTGGTAGCTGTATTTATTACCTCCGCCAAGGTTCGTTGCGGAACCCACGGCGTCGCGGAATGGGCCATAAAAGCTGGAAGCGTATTTTGCCGAGTAGGATAGTATGCGGGTGTGGATAAAACCATTATCTTCCAGCGCCTGGCGGATAGCGCCAATACGACCGTCCATCATGTCGGATGGTGCGACAATATCTGCCCCTGCCTGTGCATGTGACAGGGCCTGTTTAACCAGTACCTTGACGGTTTCATCGTTTAATACGTAACCTGTGTTATCAATCAGGCCGTCCTGACCATGGCTGGTGAAGGGGTCAAGGGCCACGTCGGTGATGACGCCGAGTTCGGGCAGGGCTTTTTTTAATTCTCTAACCGCGGTTTGTGCGAGGCCGTCCGGATTATAGGCTTCGGCAGCATCGTCGGATTTTTTGCTTTGAGACACCACTGGAAAAAGTGCTATGGCCGGAATGCCCAGCTGGTAACACTGTTTTGCTTCAATTAGCAGCTGATCAATGCTGACTCGCTCGACGCCTGGCATGGAATCCACCGTCTCACGCCGATTACTTCCCTCGATAACAAACATGGGATAGATAAGGTCGTTGCAGGATAGCTGGTTTTCCCGCATCAGGCGGCGAGAAAAATCACTGCGGCGCATACGCCGCATACGGGTTGCTGAATAATTGCCGGTTTTGGCCACGGTTTGCTCCACAGTGTTAAGGCGTTTATATTGTAACAGGGTGTTATCTTGATGGCATTATAAGTGCTTCGTCAATGTAGTAGTGGTGGAGTGTCAGGACATCACGATTATTGAGTGGCATAATGCATCAGGTTAATTAATTATTCGAGGGTATGTTAATGAAAACGCCGATGCAATGGTTTGTGCTTGGATGGTTTATGTTATCGATACCGGCAGCTTTTGCTGAGAGCAGTGAGAATGTGGTATACCGCCAGCAAGTGGATAAACCACTGGCTGAAATCTATGACAGGCTTTATAAAAGCCTTGAGGATGCACGGTTCTACGTGGTTTTCGAGCCTGATATCGGCGCCAGCCTGGCGAGATTCTCTGAAAAATGGGGTGATGATTACAACCAGAGCAAGCTGACGGCAATTCGCAGCATGGTTTTCTGCAATGCCTGGTATGCGAACAGGGTCAGCAACCAGGATCCAGACATGCTGGGTTTCTGTCCGCTGCATTTAACCTTGATCGAACGCGATGCTAAAACTGTTGTATTGTTCAACCGTCCTGGAGTGATGGCGCAAAACAGCCCGGCAAAAGAATTATTGACACAAATTGAAACTGAAGTGATTGCTGCCATACAAAAGGCCATGCAATAAATACCGGAAGTCCCGAGCAGGACACTTTGCTTTGACCTGAGAGCCATTTGTCCATGGCATTGCCCGAATATTGTGTGCCCTGAATGGCAGATTTCATAAAAAAAGCCGGCGTTTGCCGCATTGCTGTCCCATTTAAATTACAGGCGTACACATAACTCACTGTTATACATGAAAGAGATGACTGTTTATGTCATCCGAAACATGAACTGGCAACGGTCGCCCGAGACACGCTGTGAATACCTCCTTGTACGCTCGAATGCCGCATCCATGCGGCATACGGTCTCGCACAACAGTTCCCAGTCCATGTTTCTAACATTAAGTGGGGCAGTAATGGCGCTTGCCGGCTTTTTTGCGAATATTATATTTAAAAAATCAAATACTGGATTTCCCATGCTGAATTGCTATAAGTATCATATTTAACTGGGATCAAGTTCAGGCTGATGACAGCTTCTTACGTCTCGTATATGTCAGAAACGCCTGCCAACCACGCCCTTTTAACTGTTCATTTTGTTTTTCAGGAAACAAACCATGTCAGATGCTGACACTAAGCAAAGTGTACTCATCGTCGAAGAATCCGCGACCTTGCGATATATGCTTGGTAAAACCCTGCAAAAGCAGGGTTATGAAGTGGTCAGTGCAAGTAGCTTTGATTCTGCCATTCAATTGCTGCAGACAAGGTTGCAGCACCTGCATGCGATTGTGATTGGCTGGCCAAATTATGGTTGCTCTGAAGAAACCAGGCGTCTGCTGGTTACCCTGGACCGCGAGCCTTATTATGAATTTCCTGTTATTTTAATATCTAATGATGCCGCACAGGATCTTCTTAACTGGATGACCTGCCGCCAGATGACAGCGCTGGTGCCCTGGGAAAATTATCAGGAAGCGACATCATCACTACAGGCGATGTTAAATCCGGAATCGATGGAGCCGGTGGTTGAGCAGAATACAACCTGCCAGGATGCAACGCGAATACGAATACTGTTTGTTGATGATTCAAAAAGCATTCGAACCTATTATAAGAAATTGCTCGAGAATAACTGCTATGAAGTGGTTACTGCAGCTTCGGTTGAGGAAGCCTACAGGATTGCGCAGGAGCAGAGTATCGATATTGCTATCGTTGACTATTTTATGCCGGGCCAGAATGGTTATGTCCTGTGCCAGAAGTTACGCGATAATCCATCAACTGCCGGCATACGAACTGCAGTAATTACCGGCACCTATCTCGATTCAGTGATACGCGACTGTCTTAAAGCCGGTGCAATTGAATGTATGTTCAAGAATGAAGCGGAAGAATTGTTTTTGGCGCGTATTTCAGGAATTAGCCGGTTTGTTGAAGTGCAGCGCTCTATTGAAAGGCAACGCGAAAACCTCGCGGCAATACTGGAATCTGTAGGCGAAGGCGTCTATGGTGTTGATAATGAAGGCAATATTACCTTTATGAATCCGGCAGCAATGAAGCTGCTTGGACTGGAAGATGTTAAGCCGATGCTGGGGGTGAATGCAAATGAAGGCTTCCATATCAATAAACCCGGCGCCGGCCGCGACTTACTGAATGAAGCTTATTATTCCGGTAAAAAACTTAAAGGTTGGGAAACTTTATTTCGCCGGCAGGGCGGTAAAGAAATGCCAGTAGACTGTACCTTATATCCGCTCTCTGTTAACGAAAAAAAACAGGGGTCAGTAGTTGCATTTCGCGATATTTCTGAGCGAAAAATGCTGGAGGAAAAATTACGCTGGCAAGCCACGCATGACCATTTAACCGGTTTGTATAACCGCCGTTATTTTGAAAATTATCTTGAAAAAGAAATTGCGAATGTAAAGCAGTCAGCAATTAAAAGCGCTTTACTTTATCTCGATCTGGATCGCTTTAAATATGTGAATGATACAGCCGGGCATGAAGTTGGTGACAAGATCCTTGTTAACTTAAGCCATATGATAAATAAAAGCGTACGCCGATTTGATATCGTGGCTCGTATCGGTGGAGATGAATTTGCATTGATTTTAAAAAATGTTGATGAAGAGATTGCTGTCAAAATAGCCGAGGAACTCAGGGAATCAATCTCGAAATTGCGTATCCATCATGAACAAAATGTGCACCACATAAATTCAAGTATTGGTATTGCCATGCTGGATACAGAAAATTTAACAGCCGGCGACATGATGGCCAATGCAGATATTGCCTGCCATGTTTCGAAGCGCATGGGCAGAAATAAGGTGCATATGTATAAGCATAGCAGCGATGAGCGAAATGCGATGGGAAGTGAATTAGGCTGGTCAGCGCGAATAAAAGATGCATTAGCTAAAGACAAATTCCAGCTTCATTATCAGCCAATTATGCGCGTACAGGATATCGATTTGCTCAACTTGCCAGCGCAGGATGGTGTTTTATGGCAAAGATACCTGGATGGCGTTGATAACATTTACAGCTACGAAGTGCTCGTACGCATGGTTGATGACAACGGTGAAATTCACCGCCCTAACAGTTTTATACCCACTGCCGAGCGCTTTAATATGATGACCGATATCGATATGTGGGTGCTGGAAAATGCACTGCAGGCCATGGTCGCAACAGGTATCGCCAGTAGCAAATTACGGCTATCAATCAATATGTCAGGTAATACAGTTGATAATGACGACTCACTCGACAAGATCAGGTCCCTTATAGCGTCATATGATATTGATCCATGTTCATTAACATTTGAAGTTACCGAGACCAGTGCGATCGCCAATCTTGAGCAGGCAAATGATTTTATTAATGAGCTAAGAAAGCTTGGCTGCCATTTTTCGCTGGATGATTTTGGCTCAGGCTTCTGTTCATTTTCACAGTTGAAAAACCTGCCGACCGATTATGTCAAGATTGACGGCCAGTTCGTCAGCAGCATGGCGCGTGGCGCGATTGACAGGGCTATTGTTACCGCGATGAATGATGTGGCACATTCATTAGGCCGGTCTACGGTTGCGGAATATGTTGAAAGCCCTGAAATTGTACGTTTATTAAAGATATGCGGAGTGGATTATGTTCAGGGCTATTATATCTCTGAGCCTTTGAAGGAATTACCCTGCAGTAATGTCATTACATTTCAGAAGAAGCATGGTTTGTCTGAGTGAAATTCTATCCACAGCGGGATAAATGTTCTAACCCGCGTTCTTTGGTCCATACAAGCTGGCCTATAATCATGAATTTTGTGACTGAGATAGCACCGCGCTTACTACGGGTACTGTTAGATTTAGACGTGGCCTCTAATATCTCTTCGCGAGAAGCCTGATACATTTCAAGCGGCTCAAATTTATTATCCATGAGAGACAAAATTACGACATCCCACTCGCCATTAACGTTTAATTGCCCAATCCGATGAGATGATTTCACAGCATCACCGATTACACGGCTTTTAATCTGTACACGCTGGCCCTTACGTTGTTCATTACCAATAGCATCGTATCCACAGTTATTATCATCACAGAGTGTGAGATCAAGATGTCGTGAGACATCATAGCGCGCTATTTCGCCGGAAACAGGCAGCACCGTGCCCGTAGTACGCTTGAATTCAGTTGCAAGCCTGCGTGTTTCATTGATCAACTTGTCAATTGAATATAAAGACATATTTTTGCTCAGTTTTCTGGTATCAAATATATCGGCAGCAACCTTTGTTTGCTTAAGGGCATTATTAATAAATACTTTTTTGTATGAGATGTGGATTTAAAACTGCCTGACATAATGCTGTCATGCATTATGAATACCACGCCAAAAGTTTGGCGTAGATCAGTTTTATCTCACGTATAATATTGAATATAAAGGCAATATAATAATAGGCACGCTCCTTGCATTTATCCAGCAGAAAGACGTTAGAGGTGAGGTCAGTGACAATGAACAATCAGATAGATGCTGCGGGTGAACGACTTGAAGATGCATTTCAGTTATTTAATAAGCTTTCTGAAAAACTCGCTGATTCCTATGGTGACCTTGAAACTCAGGTTGTTCAATTAACAAAAGAACTGGCTGAAGCGCGGAGTGAACGGCTAATTCAACTGGCAGAAAAGGAAGTTCTTGCAAAACGGCTGGCTGGTCTGCTTGATGTGCTTCCCGCCGGCATCGTAGTGCTTGATTCAGAGGGCTGTATAACGCAGACAAATCCGCTAGCACGCGAGATGATGGGACTGCGGCCTGAAAGCAGCACATTGAATAGGCATAAATGGGAAAGTATTGCGCTTGATATGTTTGTAACCAATGGTGATGAGTTACAACTGAAGGATGGACGTTGGGTCAATTTATATGCCTGCCCGTTAAAAGATGGTCCCGGCAAGATAATTTTGATTTCAGATGTTAGCGAGACACATACATTGCAAAACATGCTCAACCGGCAACAAAGACTAAGTTCACTGGGAGAAATGATTGCCAGTCTGGCGCACCAGATTCGAACACCACTATCGGCAGCATTACTGTATATATCCAGCATGAATCATCCAATGAGTGATGAAGCAAAAAAACGTTGTTTTGCTGAAAAAGCCAGAGAAAGATTACTTCATCTGGAGCGCATGGTTAACGATATGCTGATGTTTGCCAGAGGCGGTGTATCTAAATCTGAACATATAAATGCAGTTGAATTTTTCAGGCAGCTTAAAAATATACTCAAACAGGACCAAAAGCATCAGCAAATAGTGTTAGATATTAATGCGAATTTGAAAAACGTCATGTTACGTGCGAATACAGATGAATTGCTAAGCGCCATTCAAAATATTATTGATAATTCAATTGAAGCATGTGCTGACATCGCTGATAAAACGGCAAGAATAGAAATCAGGGCATTCATAAATAATAAAAATTTATTGGAAATTAATATTAAAGATAACGGTTGCGGTATGTCAGAAACAGTAAAAGAAAGGGTTCTTGAGCCATTTTATACCACCAGGTCAAATGGCACAGGACTGGGACTCGCCGTTGTTAACGCGATTGTCAGTCGTTATGCAGGGAATATGAATATTGTTTCAACTCAAGGTGCAGGTT
>JAJDNP010000112.1 GCA_022340645.1 Gammaproteobacteria bacterium
CGCATGGATGCGGCATTCGAGCGTACAAGGAAGTATTCACAGCGTGTCTCGGGCGACCGTTGCCAGTTCATGTTTCGGATGACATAAACAGTTATCTCTTTCATGTATAACAGTGAGTTATGTGTACGCCTGTAATTTAAACGGGACAGCAATGGCATAAAACGGGCCTTTTTATTGTGAATAACTGCTTATATTCTGCGCCAGCGAAGTGCTATCATACCTGCCAGGCCGATCGCAAATAACCCCGGTATAGCCGGTTCCGGAACTTCATCCGTGGACGTCACGTACGCGATATTAAAGTCATCGGAAATCAAACTGCCAACCTTAGCGTAAGGTTTATAATCATTATCATGGCCCCTGTGCCTGCCATGATGTGAATGATCATCACCCTCAACCCAGCGTACCTTGAAATGTATCAATTCGGGGAATAAGTCACCAACATCCAAAGACACGTCAAAAGTAAACTGGAAGTCTGATGCCGTAGACGGCGCATCCAAAAAATCATCCGTGTTATACACACACAGCGCATCAGAAGTGCCATTATCCTTGCAACCATTGCTCGACAGACCTTCATTCTGCCAGTCCCATGTCCCTGCAGGTGCTATTAAATTGGAAATCGATGCGCTGGAACCGAAATTTTTAAGGCTAAACTCATGCAAATTGGCGTTGCCCAGTGTTGAACCACTAACATCAGCAGATAACGTAAATGACGCGACATTCGCATTGATTGAGTTAACATTGAGTGTCCAGATTACGCCATTGCCTGTCAGGGTGCTTGAGGGGATAGCAAACGCACCAGCAGTAAAAAATGCTGGCAACATGACTGCTATAAATTTAACCAGATTAAACATGCCTGTTTCCTTTTTTGAATATAGATAGAAATCACGAATTACCAGTAATCAGGATCGAGTAAATGCTGAGAACAACAAACCAGCAAATAAATTTCGTTACAAATCGATATCGAGTATAAACCAGCAGCTGAAAAACACCTCGATATCGGCAAATTTGAAATAACGTTTCGATAAACCGTCATATTGAGCGCTCTATTCGGCGCATGCCGGGCTGAATTTAAAAATATTTCGATACTCCGACAGTCATGAAATCATTATCACTGTCAATGAAAAAGTCTACATCAGCCGAGACAGTATCAACAAAATACCAGGCTGCACCAAGGCTGATACCGATCCTGGAGGTATCTTGAATTGAGGTTTTATACATAAACCCGTTGAGTTCTAATGTGTCAAAAACCATTGCCCTGACACCCAGGGTTGTGACCCCGCCATCGCTTCCGATATTTGCATAAAAAGCACCATTCTTATTTACTGATGTACTGCCGTTAATAAAGCTCACAGCAAGGATAAGGTCTGCTATCTTATTGATTGGCAAGTGAACTAACACACCAAATGCAGTGGATTCGGTATCGCTATCAACTGTCGAACCTGATGTCGTGACGCTGGCACTCCCTCTTTTGTAGCCGGCGGTAACAGCAACATACGGCCTGACCGCGACCGATAAATCAAGAGACACGCCATTGCCTTCCGGAGCTTCTGAAATTCCATCTATTTTTGATGAAAACTGAGAATAGCCGACAGTTAAAAATGAGTAACCGGGCGCCTCTGCCGAGGCATGTGACGCTATACCAGTTAACACTAAAACCATTACAAATTGATAGTACCTGTTCATCAGTATCTGCTTACGTTTATCTAACGAATTAACCGGTACGGATTATCAAACACAAATAAAGCGGCTGCCTGATACCGTTCCCTGGAGGTGAAATTCTGTTTATTTTAAGTCAGTCCGCAAATAACAAGAATGTTTTTAAAACAATATCAAGATCATACTTCACCACCCGGTTTTAGATATAATGCTAAAGGAGAGGTATTATGCGTTCAATCATTCTTTTGATACTGCTAAGCATTGCATATCCTGTCATAGCTCATGATATAGAAGAGAAAGATGACCGGGTTTGTGCGCCTTTTCGTGGCGGAGTTGTCGACCCCGCGATAGTCGATTCAATGTTGCAGGCCGCAAAAGAAGGCAATTTATACCGTATCCAGGAAAAGAGCTCCAGGGTAGGCTTTTGTGTTGACAGCAGTATTGGCCGTTTTGAGGCTGAGTTCAAAGGTATCCAGGGCGGTCTTGCGCTACGCCGGAAAGTCTGGGGTGATGAATCGCAAATGCTGGTTATGGTTGACACTAATTCGCTGGAGATGGAAGAAGATTTTGTTAAACATATGCTCAAGAGCGAATCTTTCCTGGATACCGTAACTTATTCCAAAATTTTGTTTGTCAGTACCGGCCTCACGTGGCTGGACCAGGAAAAAGCCATTCTCAAGGGTATGCTGACCATGCACGGTGTAACGAAACCGGTGTCTTTCGATGTGAAATTAACCATGGTAGACAGTAAGAACCAGCAGCATGTTGCAGATATCGTTGTTACCGCCAGTTCGTTCATTAAACGAACAGAATTCGATATGGATCACCTGACATTTCTGGTGAGCGATACCGTCGAGCTCTGTATGCGAGTAGAAGCATCACTGTTTAAAAAATAATGATCGCGATTTTTCAATTTATCCAGATAGAAAAGGCCTTGGCAAATATGTAGGCAATACCGAGGATTAGTGCCCACACAATGGCTTCTAAAATTATGGTATCTCGCTGCTTATCTTTATTGCGTTGCATTTTAACATTCTCTTTTTCTGATTTACCCACATGTCTTTTTGACACTATAGAAAAGCATTTAACAGCCCACATCATTAGAAATAACCGGCTTGTCGCTACTCACTCCGTCCGGCATAAATAAAGCCAGTGCCTGCGCAGATTCCAGTATAAGCAGTGCCGCAATAAATAATCTCAGTAGTTGCATCGCTATCTCGAATTTCAGTGCCTGTTATTACTAGTAGCAGCAAAACACATGCCAGAAGATAAATATTCTTAATAGCTGCACGTACAAAGGCGTAATACAGCCTCAATGCAAGTTGAAACCCTGTGGCAACGGGGATTTCTGTGATGTGCGACTATTCATTTTATGTAACTAGGGAAACTCTGAATAAGTCATGAATCGACATCTTGTGATTAAAATGTCCTGTTTCCGCGTTGTAAAACTTCGCAATAGCCCTGCTATTACGTGCGTTCCACGCCTTGAACCAGAACATTTTAACCGACAATCTGTTCG
>JAJDNP010000121.1 GCA_022340645.1 Gammaproteobacteria bacterium
AGCATCGGCAGCTGGTCAAACAAAACATAAGTGATAATTGCCACTGCAGTTGCCAATGCAAAAAAACCGTAAACCATATTACTTTGATTTATTCCATAAGCGATCGGGAAATTCCTGCGGCCTACACTTGTGTCGGCCTCAATGTCGGGGTACTGGTTGAGTAACAGCACGTTATTGACCAGAAAAAAAGGCACGACTGCAATGAGCCAGGACAAAGCCACATATTCTCCCTGCAAAACAAACTGCGTACCGACAACCATAAGAAATCCAAAACCTGTACCCGGTGCAATCAGGCAAAGCAGTGGATGCTTATTAATCCAGGCGGTGTAAGTCAAAATAATGAGTATTCCTGTGACACCTAACGGGATAATTGATGTACCGTATTTCCAGATAAAGAAACCGCCGATCAGCAACGTGGCGATCAGTGATAAAGCACCTATGACCAGTACAGTGCCGGCCATTTCCGGGTTCTGCGGTAATGCGCCGCTACCGCCGTTAAACGGTGTTTTTGTTGTAATCAGGTCAAGCCCGCTTTTGAAGTCATAATATTCATTCAGGGTATTCACGCTAATGTGGGCCAGTAATGCACCAAGCAATGCTAATACCAGCAAAGACAGATTTATATCTGTATTGTTCGCAATAACCGTGCTCAAGCCAAGAAAAACGCAGGCCGGCGATAATATCAGAAAGGGTACCCTCATTGACTGGACGGCGACTTTTAATCTCATAATGGTACTGTTCTGTTGTTGTGTCGGGGTTGCTATTAAAGCATAATTTTACTACTGACTGAAATATTCGACTTCACATCTGGATGCTTCAACCGTATATCCCTATGTTTGTATTGGTCAACAAGTCGCAAATTTTTACAAACTGTGTGAAATAACACAAATATTTTTTTGCCCTTGATGTAAGTCAATGGCAAACATTATCGCTGCACGTATTGTTTGATCACTATGGATACGCTCCATACCGTTTTTTATTGAAATACACGTTTTCGGCACATCTTATCGGAGGATGTTTATGAACACCTTTACCATACGGGCTATATCAGTGTGTAGCGGACTGATTCTGGGCCTGTCAATATCTGCGACAGCCTGGTCAGCCAGTTCACTTGAGCAAGTCATGAAACAGCGCGGCCTGACGCAGAAAGATATTCTTGCCGCTGCAAAAACCTATACACCTTCGGGTGGTCGGGACGAATACATGGTGTTCGCATCGGGTGGACAGAGCGGCCAGCTGATTGTCTATGGCATCCCGTCCATGCGCATTCTGAAGTATATCGGTGTATTTACCCCCGAGCCCTGGCAGGGTTATGGCTACGATGATGAATCCAAGGCCGTGCTGGCCGAGGGCCGCATCATGGGCAAGGACATCACCTACGGTGATACTCACCATCCGGCGATTTCCGAAACCAATGGAGATTATGATGGCCGCTTTGTATTCATCAATGACAAGGCCAATCCGCGTATCGCCGTTATCGATCTGCACGATTTCGAAACCAAGCAAATCGTCGTCAATCCGCTGTTCAAATCAGCTCACGGCGGTACTTTCGTAACCCCGAACACGGAATATGTCATGGAAGCCGCGCAATATGCGGCGCCCTACAGCAACGATTTCGTACCGCTGGAGGAATTCAACGATAAATACCGCGGTGGCCTGACCTACTGGAAGTTTGATAACGACAAGGGCCGGCTCGTCCAGGAAGACTCATTTACTTTCGAGTTGCCGCCCTACAGCCAGGATCTTTCCGATGCGGGCAAGGGACCTTCAGCAGGCTGGGGATTCACCAACTCGTTCTGTTCTGAACGATATGTCGGTGGTAATGAACGCGGTCGTCCGCCGTTTGAAGCCGGCTGTTCCGCCAAGGACACCGACTTCCTCCATGTCACCAACTGGAAAAAAGCCGCTGACCTGGTCAAGGCCGGCAAGGTGAAAAAACAAAAGGGTATGTACGTCATTCCCATGGAGCAGGCGGTGAAAGAGGGGTTGTTATACCTGATTCCGGAGCCGAAGAGCCCGCACGGTGTTGACGTCACTCCCGATGGCACCAAGATCGTTGTTTCCGGCAAGCTGGACAGTCACACCTGGGTATACAGCTGGGAAAAAATTCAGGCGGCCATCAAGAACAACAGGTTTGAGGGTAAAGATCCCTATGGCATTCCGATCATCGCGCTGAATGACACACTGCACAAGTCCGTTAACGTCGGCCTTGGTCCGTTGCATACCCAGTTCGATTCCAAACCCTGTGTAGCCTACACCTCGATTTATGTCGATTCCATGATCACCAAGTGGGACTACTGCGAAGGCAAGATACTGGATCAGCTGCCGATTCACTACAATGTCGGACATCTGATGACCATGGAAGGCGACACCGTCAAACCGGACGGCAAATACCTGGTGGCACTGAACAAGCTGTCGATTGATCGTTTCAACCCGGTGGGCCCACTGCATCCGCAGAACCATCAGCTGATCGATATCAGTGGTGACAAAATGGAGTTGCTGTACGATATGCCGCTGCCGCTGGGCGAACCGCATTACGCCGTCGCAATCAAGGCGGATAAACTGAAACCGGTCGTTCGCTACAAGTCCGGCTGGAACAGCCGCGCCGACGAGAAATCACCCTACAAGTCGCGCGCCGGCCGTGAAAAGACCGAGCGAAGCTGCGATGCAAACGGCAAGTGTAGCGTGGAAGTATACGGCACCACCATTCGTTCGCACATTACGCCGGAAATCATCGAAGTCACCGAGGGCGATACCGTATCGCTGCACTTCACCAACCTGGAACGTGCCGAGGACGAAGTCCATGGTTTCGCACTGTACGGTCAGAATGTGCAGCTCTCCATCGAGCCTGGCAAGACCGCATCAGCGACCTTCCTGGCAGACAAGGCCGGTGTTTACCCCTACTACTGTACCGAGTTCTGCTCCGCACTGCACCTTGAAATGCAGGGTTACCTGCTGGTTCAGCCCAAAGGCTACAAGGCCAAGGCCGGTGGTCTGCAGGCAGGTACCAACTATACCGAGGCGGACTATAACAAGCAGGTCGAAACCAACATAGCGACCCAGCAGGTTATCGACCAGGTCGTCGGTTTCATCACCAGTCACAATTACCAGGACTTCCCGACCGTGGTCGGGCTGGTTGAGGACGCAACCGACCAGCTCGGTTTCGCCAAGGGGGCCAAGGAGAAATCCGAGGCTGCGGCCGCAAAGCAAGACTGGAACAACGCAATGCTCTGGGCAAACCAGTGGTGGCAGTACCAGGTTAAGACTGCGGACCTTGGTTTACGCGCCAAGACTCACCTGGAAGAAAACGGCGCCAAAAAGGTTAAATAACAGCCTTTAGCCTACATGTATCAACCTGGTCTGTGAAAGGGAGCGATAATGAAGTCGCTCCCTTTTGCTTCCTGAAATCCAAGCAGAGAGAATTAAATATCATGATCCGTACGAAACTAAAAATTACCGCTGCCATATGTGCCGCGTTGCTGCTTTTATCACCAGCGGCATTTGCGCTGGATGGCGCCCAGCTGTACAAGACAAAAACCTGTCTAACCTGTCATGGCAAGGATGGAAAGACACCTGTGCTTGCCAGTTATCCGAAAATAGCGGGGCAGAATGAAGCTTACGTGCTGCAGCAGATGAAAGATATCAAAAGCGGTGCACGCGCCAACGGCATGACCGCGGCAATGAAAGGCATAATGCATCTTGTGAATGATGAGGAAATGGCGGCACTGGCGAAATATATCTCGACAATGCAGCCATAAAAGAGCTATTTTAGAGTCACAGATAGTTGATCTGCAAACCCCTCGCCTTTAGGCTACGGATAAAGGGATAAGGCAATGAGTAATCTACTCTCGCCAGGGCACAAAGCACGCAAAGAAAACAAGGCACTGCCGGTTTTAAATACAAAAGAGCCTGTCATTGCGTCCTGGCGAGATAAATAATCAGCAACCAGATAAAGCTGACGGTGACATGAGGCAGACACCAATCGGCAGAATGGCCGATCGGTCCGGCTTTCAGCATTAGCCGAAGCCACCGGCTTTCAACCGGTTGAGTACTCACCAGGCTGCGAATTTATTCGGCATCTCCGTATGCCTGATCCTCGTTGGGCTGTTATTTATATCGTAGCAGACGATTTCGCCGAACCTATAACTTGTTTGCCTGACAGAATCGCTTAACTGATACAATAACCCATGACTCATAACTTGCTCATTGTTGAAGATAATACTGATATCGCCAAACTGATTCAGCTGCATGCAAAGGACATCGACTGTGACTCGGATATCGCCAGCAGCGGCAAACAGGCGCTGGAGATGTTTAATAACAAGGATTACCAGCTGGTTATTCTTGATCTAATGCTGCCGGAAATTGACGGCCTGGAAGTTTGCCGCCAGATAAGACAATCACCAAACTATGTACCGATATTAATGCTGACCTCAAAATCATCGGAACTCGACCGCGTGCTTGGTCTTGAAGTCGGTGCCGATGATTACATTACCAAACCGTTCAGCATCGCCGAGTTAATGGCGCGGATAAAATCACAGTTCCGGCGTGCAAAAGCGTTGCAACCCAAAGACAGCAAACAGTCGAATATCAGTATCGACGGTATAAATATTGATACCGCCAGACGGCAGGTAACGATTGAAGGCAAAGAGGTTGAGCTGACTGCAAAAGAATTCGATCTGTTACTGCATTTTGCAAGCCACCCCGGACTTGTTTTTACCCGTATGCAATTGCTTGAACAGGTATGGGGTTATCATTACGCAGGATACGAACACACGGTTAACTCACACATTAACCGGTTACGCGCAAAAATCGAGAAAGACCCGGCCCAGCCGGTTTATATTAATACGGTATGGGGCGTAGGTTACCGCTTTCGTGACGCCTGATGCCTAAAACTTTATTCACAAAACTTGCCTTGTCACTGACGGTCCTGCTGCTGGGAATCGGCTTACTGTATAGCATTCTAAGTACCTACCTCACGCATCATTACCAGCAGGAATTTTTACAGCACCTTAACCGCCACCTGGCCAGCAACCTGGTAACAGAAAGAGAGCTGGTCCACGAAGGCGTACTTAACCAGGAGGCACTGAAAAAAACTTTCATGCACTACATGATGGTGAACCCGAGCATTGAAATCTATCTGCTCGACGCGGACGGTAACATTCTTTCCTTTTCCGCGGAGCCAGGGAAAGTCAAACGCAAAAAGGTCGATATGAAACCAATCATGGATTTTACCGAAGGCAAGGCATTTCCCCTGCTGGGCGATGATCCGCGCAGCTTTGAACGCAACAAGATTTTTTCAGTGGCGCCCATCAGTCTTAGTGACGGTTCGATGCGATATTTATACGTGGTGTTACGCGGCGAGGAATACGAACGTGTTGAACGGCTGTTCCAGGAAAGTTTTTTATTACAGCTATCGGGTGCCGCGGTATTTGTAAGCCTGCTTATCGGTTTCATCGTTGGCCTGTTATTGTTTATGGTGCTTACACGCCGCCTGCAAACGTTAACGCAGTTAATGCAACAATTCAGTCAAAGCGAGTTTACCCAGCATAATCCTTACCAGCAAAAAAGCAACAAAAGTAGTGATGAAATCGATACCCTGGGTTATCACTACAATAGTATGGCGGAGCGAATTCGCGAGCAGCTTAAGGCATTAAAAAAGCAGGATGAACTGCGCCGTGAGCTGGTTGCTAATGTTTCACACGATTTGCGTACACCGCTTGCTGCGCTGCAGGGATATATTGAAACACTGCAGCTGAAAGCCGAAGGATTTGATACCGCGACCAGGGCTGAATACCTGGATATTGCATTGAAACACAGCCAGCGCTTAACCAGGCTGGTGGAAGAACTGTTTGAACTGGCCAAGCTCGAAGCGAAGGAAACACAATTGCATTGCGAACCGTTTTCACTTGCCGAGCTGGTACAGGATGTCATCCAGAAATTCAAATTAACCGCTGAATCCGGTAATATTAAACTGGAAATGAAAGCACAAAAGCCGCTACCTTTCGTGAATGCTGATATTGGATTAATTGAACGCGTGCTTGAAAACCTGATCGCCAACGCATTGCGGCATACGCCGGCAGAAGGTGAAATCACAGTCATGCTTAAAACTAACGATACAAAAGTGGAAATCGAAGTACAGGACAGCGGCAGTGGCATTGCTGAATCCGAATTACAGAATATCTTCGACCGCTTTTACCGAGTCAATAACATGGAAAGAAGCAGCCATCACGCCGGCCTTGGCCTGTCCATCGCGCAGCGCATAGTCACCATGCATGGCAGCAAAATTCGTGTCACAAGCAAACCAGGTGAAGGCTCAAGGTTTATCTTTGATTTGCCGATATACAGGTAGGTTCGAATTTATTCGGACAGCAGTGCCTGCAGATATTGAACTTTATGACGTAATTATATATGGTTGTCGTCAACCAGCGTTTCAATTTTAACACTACATTGGCTGGCATCCTGTTGATGTAAAGCAAGCATTTGTTCGGCAATGCTCTTCCAGTGGTCCAGGGATAAAGCGGCAGTTTTTTCGATAGCCCTGATATCACTGTTTTCACACCATTTCTCGTAGGCCTTCATCAGTGAGGGGAAAATATGTTTACGCATGTTGGTGAGGTTGGCAAAGTAAAAATGGATGGATGCCTGATTGTTGCTATTGATCAATGTTGGCAGTGTGTGCAGGGTGTCCGCGTAATGATCACGCACTGCGCGAGCCATGATTTCAGCCCTGGTGAAGCTGATATCTGACATCATCTCGTGCCAGCCAGCCAGCATTTCACCGGCCTGTATTTCACCAATTTCATGCAGGATGGCCGCGTCCAGTTCATTGTCTGTCATACGGGTTAACGCCGCATCCAGGTCGTTATCAAAATCATAACAGCGGATAGCCCTGGCCATGGCGTTTTCAGGTTTGTTCCAGCGCCAGGTGTCGGTATGCTCCCAGATTAATCGTTTAAACGACTCGCGGCGAATATAAATCGTTTTGTCATGGCTCATTGCGGGCGGTGATGTTAAATCGCGCGCATATTCCCTGCCGCTGATATAAATGGTGTAGTCGTTAATATGTTTGCTGTTTTCCAGGGCGCCTAAAAAGAAATGCGGTTTGTTCTTAATGCCGTAACCGCCGCTGTATACCAGGTTCGTGGATACCAGTGACTGGTTGATATTTTTCGAATCAAACGGATCGTATTCGTTGTTTGCGATGTTGAGTAAATGGTAGTTCTCCTCTTCAACATCCTGCCAGAGGCTTTCTCGTTTCGCTAACCAGGCGCCGATGTCATCACGGGGAAGTTTTTCGCTGAACGAGTACTGGTGCTCCCAGCGATAAAATTCACGCATTTTTAATAAATACACGCATAGCGTGTAGTTACCAGCGTGCCTGGCATCTGAAATATGACAATTTAGCTGAACATTGCTAGTAAGTTGTTGAATATCCATTCTGGGAACATAGTTTATAAATGATGCTATCAGTATACTATTCGACGCATAATAGTAAATATGCAAACAGGCATCCAGTCTTGACGGGGTACAAAAGGTTATTATGAAAATTCGGGTTAAAAACAAGTGGAATGACAAGGAGAAACAGCGCACACCTGAAGAAACGGGCAGTGTGCTAAGTTTTAACTTCTGGAAAATAGCCAGCGCCAATGTATTGCACATGGAAAATGAGGGATTTCAGACGGACACGCATTTCCAGCGCCTCGATGTCATTGCTGAACTTACTGCATTCCTGGTCCATGTTGCAGATCGTGTAATCTCTGCGAAACAGTACCCTGTAGAAGACCGGCAGGCACTGATTACTGCACTGGCGTTAAACCTGGCGAAAACCATGCACGATAATCGCCGTGACGTTTCAGATAACAAGGAAACGGATTTTCGTGCTCAATATATTGCGCTGATGAATGAGCGCATGCGCGAGTACAGTAATTTTACTTTTGACGAGGATAATCAGCCGGGTTTCCAGCTGCGGCGCTGTGTGGGAGAACACGTGCGCGAGGTGATGGGTAAAAAAGACAATAAATGGATACCGGACCAGGTGATCGATATTGAAATTCCCGATGCCATGAAAGCGTTCAAGAAAGTGACTCGCGGTGTGCTTTAATGAAATTAAAAAGCATTTAACCACAGAGACACCGAGCACACAGAATTTTTTTCTTAAATGTGCCTGCAGCGCTGTTAACAAAGCAGGCAGGCCTGCATAAACGATAGTGTTGCGGGCATGGTTTGCCAGCAACGGCAGGCCTTATGCTGGCCTACAAAATAAAAAAACTCTGTGTTCTCGGTGTCTCTGTGGTTAATGCCTTAAATAAAAAAAAACCGGTGAAGATTGCGCTTGCACCGGTTTTTTTATGGCCTGGAAGTCGTATTACTTATTTGACCCAGTTGCTGAAGTTATCAGCATTTTTTTCTTTACCGTCTTCGTAGCCGGCTTCATAGGCTTCAGTAACACGCTGTTCTTCACGCGGTGGGTTCAAAACATAGCCGCCTTCCCAGCCAAGGATGTATTCTGGATCGACACCAGCTTCTTCCATTTTTGTTACTGCATTGTAATAGTCTTGATTCATCTTAGTTTCCTCTTGGGCTTCTAGATATAATTATTTGTATCGTTGAAACCGTAGCGGCAACAACTTTAAATATTATACGGCTGAACTTAACCAAGAACAGTCGATTAGTGGGGCCAAATTATACATAGTGTGGGCCGATATTGGAATGCACTGTTACTATCCCTTTAGAGGGGTAGGCCAGAGCATACTG
>JAJDNP010000127.1 GCA_022340645.1 Gammaproteobacteria bacterium
AAAAAAGGAGACATGGCCGCATTTACCACAGAGATGCCGATGTACAATTTTCATAGTAAAGTGCTGGGCCGTGATTTTTCCATCATCTATTTTATAAAGCAGTTTATTACTGATAAAGCATCAGCCACTAATGCGACAGCAAAAGACCAGGTCTCAAAACCGCATACAGTCAGGCCCGCCAACACAACATCAGCAGCCGCTAACGGCGCCGTCGAGATCGGCAGTTACTTGCGCGAAGCAACCCTGGATGGGCTTAATGCGAAAAACAGGAACATTTCAGATTTCAAGGGAAAACCGTTGATCATCAATCTCTGGGCCAGCTGGTGCGGCCCCTGCCGTGCCGAGATGGGTTCGCTGATGCGGCTTGCCGAGCGTTATAACGGAAAAGAGTTCAACATCATCGGGATTACGATTGACGATTATCGCGACAAGGCTGAGGCGTTTATCAAGCAGGCAGGGATTAGCTTTGAAAATTTTCAGGACCACAAACTGCAAATGGAAAAAATGCTGGGCGGCACTACAATTCCACTGACTGTCCTGGTAGACGACCAGGGCCGTATATTACATAAAGTAAACGGCGCTCGCGAATGGGACAGGCCGGATATCGTAGCTGCTATAGAGAAAGCTTTCCGTATGAAATTGCAAGATTAAAACCGAGATATGCGTTAGATATTCTATACACAAAACAGAGCGAAGTGGCGAGGCGTGTAAAGCCGGTCAGTGTTAATACAGTTGATATTCACAGGGGCCATCCCCAGGATTTCGGACTCTGCGACATAAGTCAGATTATTTACCATGGGAATGGTCCTGGGTCATCCCCTCCTAAGGCTGCTACCTCATTACTTCTATTCTTGTCTACCTCGTCTGCTAATTTTATGGCAATTGCCACACTATATTTAACAGCTTTCTCTGCCGTTTTACTTGAATAAATTTTTCCTTCAGAAATAAAACCAGAAAAAATATTGCTTGCTGCTAAAAGAATAGTTTGTTCACTTTCATTCAAATCAATACTTGCCATATACTTCTCCGCATTAAAATATCGTTTTTATTGAAATCTATCAGTTTAATTAACAGGACCAGGTGTCTCGTTACACGTTTCAGTCTAACTATCTTGATGTAACCACCTGGACAGGTTTTGTTGAATACGGATTGCCCGCACCATACGGATTATTAATGCTGTCAGATGAATACTTACCGCCATGCCTGCCATATAGATTTGACACAGAATCAGCGTTATAAAGTTAGTGCTTAATATTCCGTGAAAATTGCCCTGGCTGTCATAAAGTCTTGCTGTTTCAGTGGCACAAGGGTTAGTCCACGATTTATTACTATCTTGCTTCCGTATTAGCTATATGGGTTCATTAATCCATCTGAGCTATGGACATACAGCCGCAGCAGGTGTTGCTACGATGATGCTGATGTTTAAAGCTGCTGCTTTTACTGCATTTGAAAAATACATTACTTCTCTTAAAGTTGCTGCTTTGGTGTTCAATAGTAACGCAGTTCAAGACGCTTTGATAGCTTAGCAGTTTAAATAACAGGCCCTGTGTATTATTAATACTTTTACAGGCATATCTCGATTTAGCATTTGTATTTTGCCTTCAGATATTTTCCCGCTATGCCCGTTTAGCTGACCTTCATATATCTACATTAACAGGGCACGTACGGCCATGTGCGGACTGTCAGGAAAAACTAATTTTTTCCGCAAATGAACGCAAATGCACGCAAATAAAAAACTATTCAAGTCCATAGATAAAAACGTTCTCAGGCTTATAAATATCTGTGTTCATCTGCGTTTATCTGTGGATAATTTATTTTTTTGTTTTTAATAATTCGCGTGTATTTGCGTTCATTTGCGGAAGAATCTAATAGTTTTTTCTTTTCCGCCAACGGGCATCAAGGGTCGTATTTTCCCTGTCAGCCAAATTAGATGAAAGCCTGCTGCATACTAAACAACAGACCGTCGAGTTCATTCAACGCAATAGCACCTACGGCCATTTTCGGACTGTCAATAGTTTTTACTCTGACCCGAATGGCATTTACTTTCCATACTTTAAAATGGCCGCACATCCATGTGCTGCGAAAACCCTGACATGGTCAGAGCTTCTTTAATCAATTATTTTAAGGCCCGTTGGCAATGTTTCACCAAAAATTTGTCTGGTTTCTGCTTCATCGAGTTGCCTGACTTCTGCAACCTTTTCGATCCAGTTAGTCGGTGCTTTCATGTCTTTGAGTTTATCAATGATAGCGTTCCGATGTGCTTCATCAAGGTCCCGTGTACGGTCACCGCTCATGCGGGCGAGCATTACCGTGGCAAAGGACTGGTTCATGTTATTTTTCCAGTCGGCCTTCAATAGACGAGGCAGCCAGCTTTGCACGGTTTCTTTGGGCAGGACGTTATGCGCGCTTCCATGGAACGGAACGCGTGCTGCTACTCGCCCCAGGGCCCACCAGCTTGTTTGCGTTTCGCTCGCTTTCTCCAGGCGCTTCAACAGCCACTGGGCGATCTGGATCTTGGTGGCTATCGGTAGATTCTCCAGCGTCGCGACCAGTCGTACCATGTCTTCATAGGATTTACTTTTATCCGCTGTGGACTTCAGCCTGCGTGCGGTCGCGGGATTGATGTAGCGCGCAATATCATTAAAAACAGTTTGTTGTTGTTCCTGGTCCAGGCCGCCTGCAACACGACGCCAGCAAGTCCACCATTCACTCCACGACTGGCTCTCTTTGGCAAACTGCAGGCCCTGCTGATATAGTGGCCAGAGTTGTTGTATTCGCCATTCATCGAGAGGGTAACCAAAGCCGGGCCTTAATGTATATCCGCTTAGATTGAACCAGAGCCGTTCATGCGCACCTGAACGGCGACGCCTGTTTTGTCCCTCAATTAAAACATCATGCAATGCCCGCAGCAGCGGCATGTCCCAGTGCTCACGTTTGCCTAATAATTTTTCCAGATCATTGCGAAGCAGCCTGACCGCTTTGGGGTCGAATTCTTTTTTACCGTGTCCATACACCGCCTGTATCTTATCTTTGACTTCATCAAAACAGGCTGGCAGGGATGGCTCTGTCACATGGGACGGCGCCTGTTGATGTGCACCGAGTTGCTTGCGGATCTGGAATTCGACGCTCCAGCGTTGTGGCTCAGCGGACAGGCCCACGCACTCAATTTTAAGTGTGCCTACTTCAGTCAGTACGCTGACCAGTTCGACTTCAACTTCATTTTTGTTGTTGTACTCTGCGTCCATGACGGTGATCAGTGGCGGCAGTGCGATCATGGATTCGGTATCGACATCGAGCTGTTCACCTGCCGTGTAAGCAGTATCGTCACTTGAGGAGAGCAGATGAAAACGAACCGGCTGACCCAGGCGCAGCGCGAATTTACGGCCCGTTAACGGAACTTCCTGACCTTCTTCCGTGCCTTTTGGCATTAAACATACAGCG
>JAJDNP010000134.1 GCA_022340645.1 Gammaproteobacteria bacterium
TTAATTCAGAGTTTCCGCGGCACATGGATGTGCCGCCATTTTTGATGGCTATAAGCCATTGAAAATGAAGAAAACCGGAAATCGCATTTTCGGTTTTCGTGGTCTGAAAATTCCTGGATGGAATTATTCAGACCTTCCTTAGTTAAATATGTAAAGTAATATGACATATTGGCATTCATCCAAGAAATCACCTTGTTCTATTTATCCGGATTTGATCCATAGTTTTATTGCTACATAGCTATATCTTTATATTTATATTTAATTAGCGCTTTTCTGGTGAAAATAGTGTTTATGACATATTGTCATTGTGCCATGGTAATAACATGGTTGCATGCCATCTCTGTCATGTGTATAGTATTTTTATCCTGTGGGGGGATGTAAATGGATACCAAATCTGCAAATGATGTATCAATTGATCTGGGCTCTTTGGTAAACAGCCATGAGGAAGCCTTTGTCGTCATTGACAGTAATTTTAATATTCTGGCAGTGAACCACGCTTACGAACAGTTGCATAATACAAAAGATCAGAGTGCTGTTGGGCGCAAGTGCTACGAGATCAGTCATAAAAAGGATCGGCCCTGTGGTGAAGATGGCGAAGAATGCCCGCATGAATACGTATTCAAAACGGGCGATACCAAAGTTTGCTCGCATATTCATTGTGACGGTAATCATAACCTCTACCAGGTAAAGGTATCTGCTTTTCCGTTAAGAGGCGCCAACAACGAACTGTACCTGGGGGAAAGTATTGAGCAACTTTCCTCGGTAAATAATATCGGCTCTGGCAGCAAGCAGATGGTTGGCGAATCTGCCACATTCATCGCCTGTATCAGTCAGTTGAAAGTTGCTGCCAGTTCAGATGCGCCGGTGCTGTTGCAGGGTGAAACCGGTACCGGCAAGGAACTTGCCGCCGAATACATCCACAACCATTCATCTCGTCGTGACAAACCATTTCAGATTGTTGATAGTACCGTATTAACTGAAACCCTGTTTGAGGCCGAGATGTTTGGTCATGTGGCAGGTGCATATACCGGCAGTGTTGGCGTTAAGGAGGGGCTTTTTGAGCTGGCGGAAGGCGGTACCATCTTTCTGGATGAAATTGGTGAAATGCCGATATCGCAGCAGCCCAAGTTACTGCGTGTGCTGGAATCGGGCCAGTATCGGCCTGTTGGCGGCAAAGACCTTCTGAGGGCGGATGTGCGTATTATTTGTGCCAGCAACAGGCATTTATGGGAGTCAGTGCTCGCAGGTAAATTCCGTGAAGACCTGTATTACAGAATTGCCTGCCTGAATATTCGTTTGCCAGGATTACGTGAGCGTATCGATGATATTCCATTGCTGGCGCAGAATTTACTGGAAGGCATTAACCGCTCCATGCATAGCAGCTACCATTTGAAGCCCGGTGTTTCCGACCGCCTGAAACAGTATGATTATCCGGGAAATGTCCGTGAACTGAGAAATATCCTGTTTATTGCTGCAACTCAAAGCCAGAACCGTGAAATTGATGCGGCAGCAGTCGATCACGTGATTAGAAATATGCCTCATTGCAAAAGGCTCGAAATACAGGAAAAACCAATTGCTGAAGAACAGCATTCATCGGCAGAAGAGGTTAAAACCCTGAAGAGTATGGAAGAGCAACATATAAGAGAACTGCTGGAACGCTACCATGGTAATCGTAAACAGGTTGCCGACGCACTGGGTATCAGCGAACGTACGATATACCGAAAACTAAAGGGCCTGGGAATTAACTGAGACTGGTCTGCGTCAGGCGTATCATATCTCACCACATGCTACGGCCCTGTAGATCCCAGTCCACAGCAGCTTTAAATTTATTTGGACAAGGAATTACGGACTGGAAATTTCTTTTAAATACATTCTAGACTGCGTGTCATACTGCTCATTAATTGATATAGATCATTCATTTTCAGTGGTATTAATAGAAAATGATCATTCTTTATAACCACGATCTTTTCCCGCTGATTAATGAATCTCGCGCAGTATGTAAATACTTTCGGCCAGGCCATGCTGGGCACTTATGGAGAGCGTGTTCACAAGATTGCGATTGACGCCGGTTTTACCTGCCCCAACCGCGATGGCAGCATCGGCCGCGGTGGCTGCACCTTCTGTAATAACGTATCTTTCAGTCCCAACGGCCGCAGGCCAGGGCAGATAGCGGAACAGATTGCATGCGGCAAACAGGTGATTAGCAAACGTACTGGCGCGAGAAAGTACCTTGCCTATTTCCAGGCGTATACCAATACCTATGCCGATATCTGCGAGCTCAGCGGTCTATATGATGAGGCGCTGAAACAGCCGATGATTATCGGGCTTGATGTCGGCACCAGACCCGACTGTGTACCGGACAGGGTATTAGATCTGCTGGCAGACTATCAGCAGCAGGGTTATGAGATCTGGCTGGAACTGGGCCTGCAGTCAGCGCATGATAAAACGCTCAATCGTGTCAACAGGGGACACGGCTTGGCGGAATATAAACAGGCAGTATTAAAGGCGCGCAACCGCGGCCTGAAAGTATGTACGCATCTTATTCTTGGCCTGCCGGGAGAATCAACAGCGCATCACCTGGCATCGCTCGATGCTGTGCTTGATCTTGGCGTTGACGGCCTCAAGTTTCATCCGCTGCACGTGGTGAAAGGCACGCAGCTGGCTAACGAGTGGCGGCGAGGTGAGTACCAGCCATTAACCATGAATGAATATGTTTCAGATGTAGTGGAAATGGTCAGGCGTACCCCTGATGATGTTATTTTTCACCGACTGACAGGGACGGCATCTCCAGGTATTCTGCTGGCGCCGCAGTGGTGTTCAAAAAAATGGCAGGTGCTAAATGCGATTACTGCTGAACTATCAGGCCAGTCAAAACAGCATGCAGCAGTTGCCAGGAAAAATGAAACATTACCTTTCTCGGCAGCAGCGAAGCTGGCCTTTTGAGTAATATAACGACTTATCGAGGTTAATGATGGAACTTGTGTGCCCTGCGGGTAATTTGCCTTCACTTAAAGCCGCAGTTGATAATGGTGCCGACGCTGTTTACATGGGATTTAAGGACGATACCAATGCGCGCCATTTTGCCGGACTTAATTTTGATGATAAACGCGCCACCGAAGGCATTCGTTATGCGCACGACCATGGCATGAAAGTATTCGTTGCCATCAATACTTTCCCGCAACCCTCCGGCTGGTCGCGCTGGCAGCAGGCGGTTGATCACGCCGCCGAGATGGGCGTCGATGCATTAATTCTGGCGGATATCGGGGTGATGGATTACGCACGTGAGCGCTGGCCTGAATTTCGCCTGCACCTCTCCGTGCAGGGATCGGCGACCAGTGCCGAAGCAATCAATTTTTATTATCAGAATTTTGGTATTCAGCGTGTTGTACTGCCGCGCGTGCTGTCTCTCAAACAGGTAAAACAGGTCGCAGAAAGCAGCCCGGTAGCGGTTGAAGTATTTGGTTTCGGCAGCCTGTGCGTGATGGTCGAAGGGCGCTGTATATTGTCTTCTTATGTTACCGGCCGGTCACCGAATACTTTTGGCGCCTGCTCGCCGGCCAATGCAGTGAGCTGGACGGAAACATCCGCCGGGCTGGAAACCAGGCTTAACAGGGTGCTGATTGACAGGCGTGCAGAAGGTGAATCCGCAGGCTACCCGACCTTATGCAAAGGCCGTTTTAATGTGAATAATAATACCTATTACGCGATTGAAGAACCCACCAGCTTAAATACCCTGGAGCTGCTGCCCGAGTTACTGGCTGTAGGCGTTGCGGCGATCAAAATTGAAGGCCGGCAGCGCAGCCCGGCTTATGTCGCGCAGGTAACAGAAGTCTGGCGCGCCGCTATCGATGAGTGTGAGAAAGATCCTCAACACTATCATGTCCAGCCAGGCTGGCAGGCGGTGCTTGAAAAAGTCTCTGAAGGTTCGCAGACGACGCTGGGGGCTTACCACAGGCCGTGGCAGTGAACCGGAGGCTAGCCGCTCTGCGGCAATGAAAAATGAATAATGAAAAGTGAAAAATGAAGGTGGTGTGTAGGGCGCAATAACCAACGGGCATTGCGCCACATGTTAAAGATGACAGCTATTTGCTATTTGGTGCAATGCGCTACGCTTATTGCACCCTACGTAACTGCCACGGCAATGAAAGATGAATATTTAAAAGCATAAAAAACAGCAATAAAAATTATCGTTGTCATCCTGACCGTAACACTGTGGAGTGGAAAGATATTACGCTTGGCGAACGATTTGCGGCCCGGAAAGATCCTTCGCTTCTCTCAGGATGACAGCGGTG
>JAJDNP010000146.1 GCA_022340645.1 Gammaproteobacteria bacterium
CAAAAAGTATTTCTGTTTCAACACCGGGTGCAAGGCACGGAAACTTTCGAAAATACCCAGCCGTGATGAAAAGTCGATGTTTATCTTTTTCTCAATCACTTTTTTGCTGGAGAACAGGCTTTCCATTACCAGTTGATGCGCAGCACTGCCGACGATGCCAATATAATTTTTATTATGGCGTAAAATTTTATCGTGCGTGGCATCATAGGTGGATCTCAACTTCAGATCACCAAAACTGGTGAGACTGTCCGCTGCGATACAGACCTTACCGTCTTTTTTTACAACAACAACTGTCGACATTAATAACCTCTTAAATTCATATCTCTTTTACCCTGTCGCGATTCAATATTTGTAACTGCAACAAATTCCCACGATGCACGCACAGTCTGACAACGCGGTGCGAATGAATTCGCAGCTACACTCATTCATGTCTGACACCATATTCCGGTACAGCGGTGATTCGAATATCTTTACCAATAGCCCGTACATCTTTGATCTTCAGCGAGACTCTTTGTTTCATCTTTTGCAGTCCAGGCAGATGAAACAGGCCTTTGGCATTGTCACCCATGATATGCGGTGCCAGATAAATAATAATCTCATCCACCAGCTGGTTTTGTAAAAGAGCACCAGATAAAACCGAACCGGCTTCCACGTGAAGCAGGTTGATTTCTTTTTTAGCCAGATCTTCCATTAAAGCGAACAGGTCTAGCTGGCCAGCTTTCGATGCAATCGTTTCTATTGTAAAAGGATACTGCCTGTTTTTATCCACTGCTACTGTGGTATATACGGTGCAGCTGCCCCCGATTGTCGCTATCCTGGCATTTGCCGGCATTCTCAGGCGGCTATCCAGTACTATCCGTCTCGGCTGCATGACATCTTCCATTTCAGGATCAATATTTAACTGCTCGGCTGTTAATCTGACATTCAGCGATGGATCATCCGCGATCACGGTATCAACGCCTGTCAATATTGCCGAGCTTTGTGCACGTATACGTTGCACATCCTTACGCGATGCTTCACTGCTGATCCACTGACTTTCACCCGAAGCCATCGCTGTCCGTCCATCAAGGCTCATCGCCAGCTTGACCCTTACAAACGGACGCCCGCATTCCATGCGCTTGATAAAACCGGGGTTCAACTCGCGCGCCTGTGACTCGAGTAAACCATGTTCGGTTTCAATGCCGGCCTGCCTTAATTTTTCCAGTCCTCTGCCCGCAACCAGCGGGTTTGGATCGGTCATTGCCACAAACACTTTTTTTACCCCGGCGTTGACTAGTGCATCAGCACAGGGCGGCGTTTTTCCGGTATGACTGCAAGGTTCCAGAGTAACAAAAACCGTTGCATCCTTCGCCCTGGCGCCTGCCTGGTTCAGGGCATTGATTTCAGCGTGCGGCTCACCACAGCGCCGGTGCCATCCCTCGCCGGCAATTTTTCCATGCTTGACAATAACAGTGCCAACACATGGATTCGGGGCCGTGGTATATAAGCCTTTTTTCGCCAGCCTGATGGCGCGCTGCATGTATTCAACATTACTGCTCATGCTTTTAACGAGGACCTCAAAATCAGTAATGCAATATCTATGCTGCAGTGTTATTTACGTGATTTTTTAAATGCTTTCGTTTTCTCGATTTTCTCAATGGCATCACGAAATGCGTTAACATCAGTAAAATCAAGATACACGGAGGCAAAACGTATATAGGCGACATGGTCTAAAGCAAGCAGCTGTTCCATCACCAGGTTGCCGATCGTTGCGGAACTCACTTCACGCTCACCGGCAGCCAGCAGCTGATGCTTAATGCTGTTGACCGCCGCCTCGAACTGTTCGGTGCTCACCGGTCTTTTTTCCAGCGCACGCATCATCCCTGCACAGAGTTTTTCCTCGTTAAATGGCGCCCTGCTGCCGTCCTGCTTTACAACGCGAGGCATATTTAGTTCTGCAGTTTCGTAGGTGGTGAAGCGTTCATTACATGAAACGCATTCACGTCGACGACGAACCTGGTTACCTTCGCCCGCTAAACGCGAATCGATAACACGGGTATCAGGTGCTGAGCAAAATGGACAGTGCATACTTTTTCTTTAATTCATTTAGTGATTAGTCATTAAGACTAACTATGCTTCATAGACAGGCAAGCGCTTGCAGATTGCACTGACTTTTTCACGCACGCTGACAACAATCGCCTCATCCGCAGCATCAGCCTTTATGCTGTCAATGATGTCACACATCCATGACGCCAGGTCTGTTGCATCCTGCTCGGTAAAGCCGCGGGTGGTCATTGCAGGCGTGCCGACACGAATACCGCTGGTCACAAAGGGTGACTGCGGATCGTTGGGCACGGCATTTTTATTGACCGTGATATAGGCTTTGCCCAGCTCAGCCTCAACAACCTTGCCGGTTAAGCTTTTTGGTGTCAGGTCCCACAGGAACAGATGGTTGTCCGTACCGCCAGATACCACTTTATAACCGCGATCGATTACAACTTTTGCCATCGCCCGTGCATTCACGATAACCTGTTTCTGGTATTCTGCAAACCCGGGTTCCAGCGCTTCTTTAAAGGCAACCGCTTTGGCCGCAATAACATGCATCAGCGGTCCACCCTGGGTACCGGGGAAGATTGCCGAATTTAATCTTTTTGCCAGGTCGGCATTCTTCTGCAGGGATTCTTCGCCCACCAGAATAATACCGCCGCGCGGGCCGCGTAAGGTTTTATGCGTCGTCGAGGTGACCACATCCGCCACCCCAACCGGGTTAGGATATAATCCGGCAGCAATCAGGCCGGCAACGTGTGCCATATCAACAAAAAGATAAGCACCGCAGGAATCGGCGATATCACGAAAACGGCCCCAATCCATTACCCGTGAGTAAGCTGAAAAGCCTGCAACGATCATTTTCGGTTTATACTCGTCAGCCAGGCGCTGGACCTCATTATAATCGACGATACCGGTTGCATTATCCACACCGTACTGTACCGCGTGATAGATTTTTCCTGAAAAACTGACGTGTGAGCCATGCGTCAGGTGTCCGCCATCGGCAAGTGACATCCCCAGTACGGTATCACCCGGCTGACAAAGCGCCATGTAAACAGCGGCATTCGCCTGCGAGCCAGAATGCGGCTGCACGTTGGCATAACCTGCACCAAACAGCTGTTTGACGCGGTCAATCGCCAGCTGTTCGGCAACATCCACATTCTCACAACCGCCATAATAACGGCGTGCGGGATAACCTTCCGCGTATTTATTAGTCAACACGGAACCCTGCGCCTGCATTACGCGCTGGCTGGCATAATTTTCAGACGCAATTAATTCGATGTGTTCTTCCTGCCGATGCATTTCATGCTGCATCGCTGCCCATAACGCGTCGTCATAACCTTCTATCTTTGTATCTTTGGGAAACATTCAAACTCCTGATCAGTGCAGCACCAGCAGGCCAGCCAGCCGGCAGGCGCCATTAATACGAAAATGGCCATATGAAAAATGACGCAATCTTAACAAATAAGCAGTACGGCTGTATATTAATTAGCCACTGATATCTAAAGAAGGGTGTATTGAAATGCAGCAGCTCACAGGCATCGGCCCGAAGCTGGCGTGGAACCTTTGGTTACAGGCTCATTTAATATTGAAATTCTCTTTCTTATGGCACTCGAGAATGAAAAAAATCAGGTCACCTTCAGCTTCTTCCCTGGATTTGAACGGACCTCGTTGCAACCCGTCCCGGGTCATATAAAACCATTCACCATTCTGCTGTACAAAACGGTCGGTTTGAAAAACAAAGCGCGTGGCATCACTATCAGTTTTTCTTGGCATGAAACTACCCTATGTAGCGAAAGTACGAAATAAATTTATGCAATTTAATGTACCTAGCTTAGTAGAAAAAAAATCAATTAGAAGAAATGGTACCGGATCCTGCATTTAGAGCTGCGCAGGAATCTCCGCCCGTTCACTATAGAAGCGTCTTTCGATCAGGCGGCTGCAGTCTCTTTATTTGCCTGCATGGCTTTTTTCTTCAGCAGGTCAAACATGGCGTAAACGCCGACATGCCGGCTGGGTGACAAATGCTCATCCAGGTTCAGTCGCTGGAAGATTTCATCCATATCAAGGTCCTGGATCTGGCGCGCCGATAAGCCGTCACAGAGGCTGATGAGCAACGCCAGAATACCCTTTATCACGCTACTATCGCTGTCGCCGCTGAAGCTGATGATGCCATCTTCACTGCAGGCCGTGATCCACACCTGGCTCATGCAGCCCTTGACCCTGTTGTTTTCGGTCTTTAGGTTGTCCGGCATTGCGGGCAGCTTTTCGCCAAGCTCGATCAGGTACTGGTAGCGCTGGTCCCAGTCACCGAGCAATTCAAATATATCGACAATTTCATCAAGCTGCGTCATAGTAACTCCTTGCGTCGTTTACACGGTGAATGATTCGCCACAACCACACATGTTCTTTACATTGGGGTTATGGAACTCAAAGCCTTCATGCAGGGCATTCATCCTGACATAATCAACCGTGGTACCGTTCAGGTATGGCATACTGCCCCTGTCGACAATCACCCTGACACCGTGCGATTCAAATACCTCGTCCTCGTCACGAATTTCATCCGCATAGTCGACAGTATATTCAAAGCCGGAACAGCCGGCCTGGCGCGTACCGAGGCGCAGACCCAGGCCACTGCCGCGCTGTTGCAGCATGGTGTTAACGCGATTTGCAGCATTTTCTGTCAATTCAATTTTCATCATATATCACCTAATAACAGGCCCAGTTATAACAAACCCGGTTATAACAAACCGAGGTCAAGTTTCACTTCATCGGACAGTTTTTCACTGTCCCATGGCGGATCCCAGGCCAGTTCAACATGGACATTATCCACCTCGTCAAGCGTCCTGATTGCGCATTCCACCTGGGCTGGCATGGAACCGGCAACCGGACAGTTGGGTGATGTCAAAGTCATCACGACGGCCACATCACGTCCGCTGATATCTAATTCATATATAAGGCCAAGATCATAAATGTTAACGGGTAATTCCGGATCATAGATATTACGCAAAGCAGCGATGATTTTTTCCTGCAGCGGTGCATCATCAGCTACAGCGGTGTCTGCCCTGGCCTGGCTGCCTTCAGCATTGAAATGGACCACTGCTTTACTCATGATATGACCCCTGCTGGCTAAAAATGCCTGCTATCTGTTGCCGGATAAAATCACGCGCCCGCTCATCACTCACCTGAGCAAGCGCCTGATCAGCGAATCCGAGGCAAATCATTTTGCGTGCTTCCTGCTCATCGATGCCGCGTGAACGCAGGTAGAAAAGCTGGTTGGGGTCCAGTTTGCCAACCGTGGTGCCGTGACTGCATTTGACATCATCTGCATTAATCTCGAGCTGCGGTTTGGTATCCACCTCTGCATTTTGCGTTAGCAGCAGGTTTTTATTGGTTAACTGCGCATCGGTTTTCTGCGCGTCTTTTTCAACCAGTATCCTGCCGTCGAAAACTGCCCGGCCCTTGCCATAAACAATACCTTTGAAGTTTTCTCTGCTAGTGCAATGCGGCAGGGCATGCACCACATCAAGATGAAAATCTGTGTATTGCTGTTCGCCAACAGTATACAGGCCATCGAGGTTGCAAACGGCATGCTGGCCTGCAAACCGTGCGCTGATATCTGTCCGGCTCCAGACGCCGCCGGTGGCGATACTGAAGCCACTGTATTCGCTGGCCGTATGCTGTCGTAAAACAACACGGCCCAGGTGATATGCATTGCTGCTTTCATTCTGCAGTCGATAATGTTGCAAGTTCGCACTGGCACCCAGCCAGATCCGGGTTACACCATTGAAAAAATATGTAGAGGCGTCTGCACCGACAAACCGCTCGACTACCCTGGCGCGGGCTCCGGCCTCCAGTATCACTAATGAGTGCGGCTGGGAAAGTGTATTTTGCGCATGCGAAGTATTCAGGTAGACGATTTCGATCGGCCTGTCGACAACCTCATGCGCCGGCACATGTATAAAAACACCATCATTAATCAGGGCGAGATTCAACTCGGTAAATACATCCGTGACCTCCTGTGCTTTTTGCTGCAGCCACCTTGAAACCAGTCCCGGCTCCGAAGACAGCATATGTTGCAAGCTGCCAATCTTAATCGTTCCGGGTAGCTCATGGATTATAGACATATCATCAATAAACCGGCCATTAACAAAAACCAGCCGGTGGCTTTCAGCTTCGCTATATATCCAGTTATCAATGTCAATGCCTTTCAGTGACCAGGTTGAATAGCCATCATAACGATAACGCTGTTTGAATAACTTACCCAGATCAGAATAGCGCCATGCTTCCAGCTTGCGATGCGGTAATATGCATTCACTGATGGCATGCCTGGCATCGCTACGCGTTTTATTCAGCCATGGCAGACTGTCTGGTATGAGACTGGCATTCCGGGCAACGATATCGTCAAACCATTGCCGCTGTGCAAGCTGTATGCTGTTCATGCTGCATCTGCCTCCAGTAGCCAGCCGTAACCTTTTTCTTCCAGCTCGCGGGCGAGTGACTTGTCACCTGAACGCACGATGCGTCCGTTGGCCAGTACATGCACATAATCCGGTTCGATGTATTCAAGCAGGCGCTGGTAATGGGTGACGATGATCATGGCGCGTTGCGGACCGCGCAGGGCATTGACACCAGTAGCGATCACGCGCAGCGCATCGATATCCAGCCCGGAATCGGTTTCGTCGAGAATCGCAAGACTCGGCTCCAGCAGCGCCATCTGCAGGATTTCGTTGCGCTTTTTCTCGCCGCCGGAGAAACCGCTGTTAACATCGCGCTTTAGCAGCTTGTCCGGCAGTTCCACCAGCTTCGCCTTTTCGCGCACCAGCTTCATGAAACTCACTGCATCGAGTTCACTTTCAGCTTTTGCCCTGCGTATGCTGTTTACTGATTCACGCAGGAAGGTCATGTTGTTGACTCCCGGCAGTTCGACCGGGTATTGCATGGCCAGGAATATACCCTGACGTGCACGTTCCTCGATGTTCAAATCGAGCAGGTTCCGCTCCCTGTAGAGCACTTCGCCCTGCGTCACCTGGTAGCCCTCGCGACCGGACAGTACATGCGCAAGCGTGCTTTTGCCGGAACCGTTTGGTCCCATGATGGCATGCACCTCGCCGGCATTAATCTTTAGATCCAGGCCGTTGAGGATCGGCTTGTCGTCAACCCTGACATGTAAATCTTTAATCGTAAGCATATTCAATTCCTCGTTATAATCATCACATTCATTAACCGACGGCGCCTTCAAGGGTGACGTTCAGCAGTTTGCGGGCTTCCACCGCGAATTCCATCGGCAGTTCCCTGAAAACCTCCTTGCAAAAACCGTTTACAATCATGGAAACGGCAGCTTCCTCATCGAGACCACGCTGCTTGCAATAGAACAGCTGGTCTTCACTTATTTTCGATGTTGTCGCTTCATGCTCGACGTCCGCGCTGGGATTGCTGACCTCAATATACGGAAACGTATGTGCCCCGCATCTGTCACCCATCAGCAGCGAATCGCATTGCGTGTGGTTGCGCGCATTGTCGGCGCGCTGTGACATGCGCACCAGGCCACGGTAAGTGTTCTGACCTTCACCGGCAGATATACCTTTGGACACGATGGTGCTGCGGGTATTGCGCCCGATGTGAATCATCTTGGTGCCGGTGTCCGCCTGCTGCCTGCCTTTGGTCACTGCAACGGAATAGAACTCGCCCGTGGAATGATCACCGCGCAAAATGCAGCTGGGATATTTCCAGGTAATCGCTGAACCGGTTTCAACCTGTGTCCATGAAATGTGCGAGCGGTCACCGCGGCAATCACCGCGTTTGGTGACAAAGTTATAGATCCCGCCGCGTCCCTGTTCATCACCGGGGTACCAGTTTTGCACCGTGGAGTACTTGATGGTGGCGTCATCGAGCGCAACCAGCTCGACCACGGCCGCATGCAGCTGGTTCTCATCGCGCATCGGCGCAGTGCAGCCTTCCAGGTAGCTGACATAGCTGCCTTCTTCGGCGATAATCAGGGTGCGCTCGAACTGGCCGGTCTTTGCTTCGTTGATACGAAAATAGGTGGACAGTTCCATCGGGCAGCGTACGCCCCTGGGAACATAGACAAACGTACCATCGCTGAATACCGCTGAATTCAGGGCGGCAAAGTAATTGTCTTTATGCGGCACCACCGTGCCCAGGTATTGCTGGACCAGCTCGGGATGTTCACGCACCGCCTCTGACATGGAGCAGAAGATGACACCGGCCTCGGCAAGCTTGTCGCGAAAAGTGGTTGCTACCGACACGCTGTCGAAGACGGCGTCAACCGCGATGCCGGCGAGCGCTTTCTGCTCTTCCAGCGGTATCCCCAGTTTGTTATAGGTGTCCAGTAATTCGGGGTCGATTTCGTCCAGACTGCCCGGACCACCTTCCTTGCGCCTTGGGGCGGAATAATAGGAAATACCCTGAAAGTCGATTCGGGGCAAACTCAGGTGCGCCCAGTTGGGCCCAGTCATGGTCAGCCAGTGCCGATAGGCCGCGAGGCGTTTCTCGCACATCCATTCCGGTTCGTTTTTCCTGGCCGAGATAATGCGCACCACCTCCTCATTGAGACCGGGCGGCAGCGTATCGGACTCGATCGCGGTAATAAAACCGGCGCCATAACCCCGATCAACCAGGTTTTCAACCGTGTCAGATGTATTACGCATTGAATCTTGTGCTCCCATAATTAATTCCCGACTAAAACACTCAGGTATTATATTAAGGGTCTTTCAACAAGTTTCAACCATAAACTTTGCAGGTTATTCGGTAAATTTTGCAGGGACCCAGGCAAACCATGTGGAAACTGGCTATAGTTGTATATATTAATAATTAATACAGTGACTTACGTGTTGCAGCACAGACCCTGACCAGGCTAGTCCGTGTCTGCAGCATACACTTTGTAACAGGGCGAAAATATGGTTTTCTAACTCGATTTTTACGCTTTTACAACAGCATATTTTGTTGTTTGCGCTGCAATCACTC
>JAJDNP010000147.1 GCA_022340645.1 Gammaproteobacteria bacterium
TTAAGCATTACAAAAGAAATAAACAACGGCTATTTCCACTCGCTGCTGTTGCCAGTGTTTTAATTATTGGCCTGGCCGTTTTTGCGTATTACAGATACAGCACTGAAAACGCTGACGTCACTGCTCGGCAAACAGCTGCTGCCGGTATAGAAAACAAACCGGCAGCCGCAGACACCGATGCTGACATGCAGCCAGCCATTGCTAACCTGCCGGCAGAACAAACATCGACAGGGCCGGCGCCGGATAAACAGCAGGCAGCAATAAATGACACCGCCCGGGTCCCTGGCACAGCCGTTGCCGAAACATTGAACGCGATTGAACCACAGCCGGCAATAGCATCGGCAGACGAAACCCTGTTATCAACGAATGCTGATAAATACGACGATATTAATGCAATACTGGCTGACGCTTCGAGCAACCCTGTATCCGCCTTCGAGACATTATTTAAAGCCTGGGGCATTCAATACAACATTAATGCATCAATAGGCGCCTGCCAGCAGGCTGAAGCATATGCTTTAAGCTGTTTATACAAACTCGGCAACCTTAACAGCCTGAAAAGACATAACCGGCCAGCTATACTCACCCTGACTAATAGCCAGGGTAAAAAACGATATCTGACGATCACTTCAATTGACAATGATCATGCAACGGTTGTTTCCAATAACAGGACTTATACTATCAGGTCGGGCGACCTTGATAAATTCTGGTATGGAAAATTCATCCTGCTATGGCGCAAACCGGATCACTACTCGTCGGTGATTAAACCCGGGGATAGAGGCAGCATTGTAAACTGGTTAAACATGCAGTTAACAAAAATCAACGGCTCTCAGCCTGCTGTTATTGCTCACACCTATGACAGCAGGCTGGTTAAACAGGTCAGGACGTTTCAAATACAGCAAGGACTGACTGCCGATGGCATCGTCGGCCCGGTTACGATTATTCACCTGAATATACAGTCAGGCATGCAAGGACCAATACTGGTTCCAGCGCCAGCACATTCTGTAATGGAACAAAACTAGCCATGTCATACATACTTGATGCACTTAAAAAATCAGAACAGGAACGCGGACATGGCGGCATCCCGAGTGTTCAAACCGTGCATTCGTCAAGCCTTAATTACACAAATAAAAAGACTTACTGGCCCTATATTCTCATTGCTGCCGTCGTGCTGAACATTATCACCGTGCTTTACTTTGTTTTTTACCATGATAAACCTGCTGAAAATATTGTTGCTACCGAAGTCAAAACCAGTGCGAATAACTCCAGCGCAACGACAACTACTGACAGGGTACAACCGTATATAGCAGCTACGGCTATAAATCAGCGTGTTGAGACAGCAGCAAAAACAACAGCCCGATCCACGGAAAAAGCAGTGAGCAGTTCTGCTACCGTGCCACCGGCATCTGCTGCCAAAAAGGCGGCAATGCCGTCAGCAACAGAATACAAAGCAGGTAACGAGATTAAGCAGATCACAGACAAAGTAGACGACAGCGTAGCAGAAGACAATACCGGCATAGTTGAGTTTGATGAACTGCCGGAATCCATAAAACAGCAGTTGCCTGCAATAATTATTTCAGCGCATGTTTACTCAACAAATCCGCAGCAGCGCAGTATTGTTATAAATGACAACTTCATGGAAGAAGGCGAATATTTCCTGGACGACCTGATACTCGATGAAATCACAAGGGACGGCGCAATTTTCCGTTACAGAGATATAAAATTCCACATGGGAGTGGTATCCGGCTGGCAGTAGCGAAAGTTGGCATACAACATTTAAAAGTTAGTCCGCGAAAAACGCAAAAGACGCGAATTCTATAAAAGTTATCATTGCTGTCCAATTAAGAAAGCTGGCATGAATCAGGCGCATTGGACAATAACCATCACCCGCATGGATGCGGGTGTTGAGCCACCATGGACGGTCCAGGAACCATAAACTTGGGGCGTGTTATTGTCCAATGCGCCTGATTCATGTTGCAAACCCGGTTAAAAATCAATAAAAAACTATGATATGAATCTTTGCAGGAAAAAGGTTGTTATCTTGACGGGACAGCAATGAAGCTAAAAATATTTTTTATTAGCGTCATTTGCGTTTTTCGCGGACTAATTTGAAATCAGTTAAAACTCACAGTCAGCAAATAAGTGCATTTCTTTACCGGTGGCAGGATGGGTAAATAACAGCTTGTCTGCGTGCAGCAACATTCTTGTTTCATTGCCATCATCATCGCCATATAAGCTATCACCGATAATCGGAAACCCCACAGCTGCACAGTGAACACGGAGCTGATGTGTTCGGCCGGTTTCGGGCTTTAATAGTAATCGTACGGCGTTGTTTTCACGCTGCAGCACCTGCCAGCAGGTAACGGCGGATTTACCATGCTCATAATCAATCATCTGCCGCGGGCGGTTTTCTATGTCACAACGCATCGGGAGTTTTATTACACCCTCGTTTTCATCAAACCATTGCCGCACCACCGCAATATATTGCTTTTGTATTTTTCTATCATGAAATAACCGGCTTAATGCCCGCTGTATTTCGATGCCAATGGCAAACAGCATAATGCCGGAGGTGTAACAGTCAAGACGATGAACCACCCTGGCCTGCGGAATTATATCTAGCAACCTGGAAATCATGCAATCCTGGTTATCGGGTCCCAGGCCAGGCACAGATAGCAGCGCCTGCGGCTTGTTTACCGCCACAATATATTTATCCTGATAAATGATTTCGATCGTCATACGAATGCAGTATATAAATAAAGGCCACGGCTGTTTTTATCTTACCCGGTAACGATGACCTCTGGCATACAGTTAAAGCGAAACTGCCAAATTTTTACAGCTTCTGCAAAATGGCAACTTTTAATAGCCAATCTAATAATTTTTAAGTAAGGTAGCCATATCAGCCAGTAAATATACATAACTGTCATACGGATTATAAGGAATATTGCAGCATTAATGGACACAATCGACGCATATGCCAGAGAACAGCTAAACCGGCAAATACGGCTTGAAGAAATTCGCCTGCTTTATGGCAGCACCCCATTTTCATATACCGTCTCTGTAACCATTGTATTTGTAATTTATTTTGTTTTATCAGGCAATGTCAGGTCTGAAGACAATCTCAATATCTGGTTATATACAATCCTCGGGGTGTTATTGGCCAGGAGCATTGAAAGTTATCGCTTTTCAAAATGCACGAAGCAGCAACAGCTGGAAAATCGCTGGCGAACGCGTTTTTTTGTTGGCACCGGAGCGGCTGGCATTTGCTGGGGAATGCTGCCCTGGTTAGCGTACTCAAACGAGGTTGAATACCTGGCATTCATTACCGTATGCACGATTGGTGTTATCGCCGGTTCATTATCAACCTTATCCTATCGCTGGGAAACGCTGGCGCTTTTTATGCTGCCATCCAGCCTGTTACTGCTACTCAGGCTTGTCATTGATAATCAGACATTCTCACAGCCAACTTCCTACCTGCTTGGCGTATTTATCTTTTTTTCATTATCAGTCGGCAGACGTATATTTAACAACACACAGCAGAACATCCGTCTGCGCCTTGAAGCAGACAACCGTGAACGCTCGATAGAGTTAATGCATCAGAAACAGGCGCTGCATTTACAGAATACGCCGCTAGCCATTATTGAATTTGACATAGACCTGAATATAACGGAATGGAACAAGGCTGCAGAGAAAATATTCGGCTACACGCGAGATGAAGCCATAAATAAAAATATTATGCGCCTGGTTTTGACTGCCGATGGCTCTGACAATGCAGAAAGACTGTTGCAACGATTACTCAACTATGAAGCGGTTATCGGCCCTGTCATAGAAAACAAAACGAAATCCGGGACGCCAATCTATTGTGAATGGTTCGTTACCCCGTTAACTGACAACAAAAACAACATTGTCGGCATAGCGGCAATGGCGCTGGATATTACCGACAAAAAAAATAATGAACTGGCCATTATTAAATCCAAAGAAGAAGCTGAAAAAGCCAACCAGGCTAAATCCGATTTTCTTTCAAGCATGTCGCATGAGTTGCGCACGCCGCTAAATGCAATACTTGGCTTCACCCAGCTGTTGAGCTTTGAAAAAACACTAACTAACAAGCAGCAGTCATATGTCAGCGAAATAAGTAACGCCGGCAACATGTTACTCGAGCTGATAAATCAAATTCTTGATCTGGCCCGTATTGAAAAAGGGGATCTGCAACTCTCAATGGAACACATCAACCTGTCAGATATCTTCAGGGAATGCAGCGCAATGGTTTCACCACTCGCCAGGCAAAATAATATATCAATAAACCTGGAAGCAAACAGCACCGGCTATCTCGTTGCCGACTACACACGTCTAAAGCAGGTGATACTCAACCTGCTGAGCAATGCAATTAAATACAATAAACATGGTGGTGCCGTCACTTTGCAAACCATGCAAAAAGAAAATAATGTTGTACGAGTCAGTATTATCGATAGCGGCAGAGGAATTTCTGAAGAATTTCTAGAGGATATATTTCAGCCTTTTTACAGGTTAAATACGGCCAACAATATTGAAGGCACCGGCATTGGCTTATCTATCTGCAAACAGCTGCTTGCAATGATGAATGGGAATATTGGCGTTACCAGCAAAATAAATGAAGGCAGTAACTTCTGGATAGAACTGCCCGGCAGACTCGATGCAGCCGCCAACAGGGCAGATGAAAGCGAAGCCATGTTATCAAAGGCACATTTGAATTCATCGTCACAAGCAGGCCATAACATACTTGTGGCCGAAGATAACGTAACCAATCAAACACTCATCCTTTGCCAGCTGGAAGCGCTGGGATACACCGCGGATCTCGCCGATAACGGCCATGAGGCCCTGAAAAAAATGCATGATAAAGACTATGACCTGTTACTGACAGACTGCAATATGCCCGTGGTAAACGGTTACGAACTTGCAGGCACGATCAGGCGGCAGGGTAAAATTGATTTACCGATTATTGCGATAACTGCGGATGCCTTCCCGGAAACAAGGACAAAGTGTCTAAATGCCGGTATGAATGATCATATGACAAAGCCGGTAGAGCTGGCAACGCTTAAGCAAACCATTGAAAAGTATTTAACGGAATCCGGCCATTAATAATAGAGAAGTACCGCTATATTTTCTGCAGTCTTCACTGAAGTTAAATATTTTCCAAGCTGGTCATAGCATCCCTGCTGACAGCAATACCCTCGCCATACACCTGTGCAGTAATACCGTTAATGCATAACTTTTGCACTGCCAATGCCACGTTCGTCAGATGCAGCTTCTAATTCGCCTGTCTTTTTATTAACGATGATCAGCTGCATATTGCCATAGTCAGCATCCAGTTCCCTGGTGTTGTGGCCTAGCTTGTGCAGCGCATTGACCAGTGCTTCATCAAAAACACCCGGCTCATAGGTAATTTCATCCGGCAGGTACTGATGATGAAAACGCCCTGCATTGACTATTTCATCGGCATTTTTACCATTATAAAAATCCAGCAGGCCGAGCAGCACCATGGTAATAATACGGCTACCGCCCGGTGTGCCTATAACAGCAATTCGCCCGGCTGTTTCAGCAATGCTGGGCGTCATACTGGATAACATACGCTTGCCCGGCTCTATCGCATTGGCATGCGAACCCACCAGTCCATACACATTGGGCACACCCGGCTTGGAAACAAAATCGTCCATTTCATCGTTGAGCAGCACTCCAGTGCCTTCTGCCACATAACAGGAACCAAATGGATAGTTTATAGACAGTGTTGCAGATACGATATTCCCCTGCCTGTCGATGATTGAAAAATGCGTGGTATCGGCACCGTTTGCTGAGGACTGTGCGGCTGCTTTAAGTGAAGCACTTGGCGTAGCGTTATGCATATCAATGCTTTCTGCAAGTGATTTAATATGGGAGTCTGACAGCAGAAAATCCACAGGCACATCAACAAAGTCCGGGTCGCCCATATACTCGGCACGATCTCGATATGCCCGGCGCATTGCCTCGACAGTAAAATGGATGCGCCGCACCTCAGTTATTTTATCAACATCCAGCGTAGAAAGAATGCCAAGGATTTCTGCTAATACCAGTCCGCCGGATGAAGGCAGCGAGGCTGAAACCAGCTTCATGCCTTTGTAATTGACTGTTACCGGCTTACGCTGTTTGACCTGATAACTCGCCAGGTCTTTGCTGGTCCAGATGCCGCCACCGTTACGCACCCCTTCAACCAGTTTCACCGCTAATTCGTTCTTATAAAAACCGTCAAAACCAGCTTGCGCGATTTTCTCCAGGGTTGCCGCCAGGTCCTGCTGTACAATTTTATAGCCCGGCTCAGGCAGGTCACCATCCTGCAAAAAAATATTACTGGCGGCTTTATTTTGCTGTAACTGCTGCAGGCGAAAACCTGCCATTCTCCGGTAATGTTCATCCACGGCAAATCCCTCGCGAGCATAAGCTATAGCTGGCGACAGGGACTGGCTTAATTTTAACTGGCCGTAATTATCGGCAAGATAGACCAGGGCCGCAGGGATACCGGGAATACCGGCTGACAGTGCACCGTTAATTGATGCGCCGGCTTTCACCTCACCTTGCGCATCGAGATATAAATCCCGATGCGCAAGGTATGGCGCCTTCTCGCGGGCATCAAGCATGACATAAACATCACCCGCCGCCTGATGCAGTAAATAGAAACCGCCACCGCCGATACCTGAAGAATATGGTTCAACCACGGCCAGTACCGCGGTAACAGCAATCGCGGCATCAAACGCATTGCCGCCCTGTTTTAGTATTTCCAGACCGGCCTGCGTTGCCAGTGGCTGCGCACTGGCGATAGCCTGCCGTGCATTGCTATCATCTTCAGCAGCGTAACTAAAGCCCTGAGATGAGTTGAGGAAAATTAATACAAAGCAAAGTAAACTATGAAGGGTTTTGTTCATCAACCGGCGCCATTAGTTTGCTATTCGCTTCAGGACCGGCGAGCAGGAAGGCGCCGGTTTCTTTACTGTAACGAAATTAATCGCGCCACCCTGTATCGACATAATAAAGTTATTTCTTCCCGGTAAGAATGTAATATTTCTCCCAAAGCTCTTCCTTTGTTTCTACATGATCGGGATCATGCGGAATGCAGTCAACCGGGCACACTTCGACGCACTGTGATGTTTCATAATGACCAACACATTCAGTACATAAATCAGGGTCAATTACATATATATCATCGCCCGGGGAAATTGCCTCGTTTGGGCACTCGGGCTCACAAACATCGCAATTAATACATTCATCAGTAATCATCAATGCCATAATAAACTGTAACTCACATCAAATATTGAACTTGTAAAATAATGTTTTTCTAGTGTGCGTTAACACTAGAGAATAGTAAAAGCAGGTTTACTGTTCAGATTTTATTATCAATGTTACGTAAAGCAGCCACAATATCTTCATGGACAAAGGGCGAAACATCGCCGCCATGAAGAGCAATTTCCTTGACCAGGGATGCTGAAATAAAACTGGTCTCTTCACTGGGTGTCATGAACACTGTTTCCAGCGAATTTTCCAGGTGCCGGTTCATGCTGGCCAGCTGCATTTCATATTCAAAATCCGATACCGCGCGCAGACCACGCAGAATGACTTTAGCGTTTCTGGACTTTGCAAACTTAACCAGCAGATCTGAAAAGCCGCACACTTCAACATTGTCAAATTGCGATAATACCTGTTTCGCCATGGCAACTCGATGTGATAAATCAAATAACGGTGTTTTTCCAGGATTTGCCGCTATTGCTACGATAACATGGTCAAACAGGGCTGCTGCTCGCTGCACCAGGTCAGTATGTCCATTGGTAATCGGATCAAAAGTCCCTGGATAAACCGCTACGACTGACATATTAACCTCGCTGATCTAGCCCGGATATTTCACAGGAATACAGACAATGTGGGTAAAATATTTATTATCCTGGCCAGCGAGTCAGTTTGGCCGTTTCGCCCCAGCATGACATTATGGGCATAGCCATAGCGATGGTTACAGGCGAATCGGTCCCAAAATAAATCAAACTTGGGGCCGCTGAGATCCAAAGAAAATATTTTATGGCAACAACTGTATAGCGATGCCCGGTACCTAGTGTGTTTTGCTAATATACTAATACTTCTTAATAAAATCATAATGTTAAGTTATATTTTCAGTGTTCCTATGAAATATCCGGGCCAGGGTCTGTTTTCAAATAATTTATAACTCACCTGACCTGAGCTTTTGTGTTTAACACAATCCCAGTTATCTGGCAGCACGATATCTGCATTAGCCGCATGTTCTATATAGATTATGGCATCTTCCGCCAAACATCCACTGCTGGCAAGCAGGGCGCAGCTCTTTGTCAGTAAACCTGAATGAAATGGCGGGTCGAGAAAAACGAGGTCAAAATGCTGCTTAAGATTGATATTTGTTGCTGCTGACTGCAACCATGCCAAAGTTTCCTGGTGAAAAACGGTTGCCTTGCTCGCATCAAGAAGCTGGATATTTTCCCTCAGGCCTTTGACTGTTTTTATATTCTGCTCGATAAAAACGACTTCATCGGCCCCTCTCGATAGCGCTTCAAGGCCGAGAACACCACTACCGGCAAAGCAGTCAAGGCAGCGGCTTTGGTAAATATAGGGCTGCAACCAGTTAAATACCGTTTCCCGTACCCGGTCCGTTGTCGGCCGCAGACCTTCGGCGTCATTAAACTTTATTTTGCGGCCGCGCCATTTACCGCCGATAATCCTGCAAGTTCCTCTCCTAGCCTGTGCTGCCACAGATACACCGGTTGTCTGTTATGAACTTTTCACTATATTCCACTGTTCACTAATCACCTTGTTGCTGCTTGCCAACAACAACTGTCACCATCCTGTCAGGATGAATTCGACGTTTTAATGCCTCATTTATTTTTTGCACACCAACCGATTTTACATTCTCGATAAAGTGGTCAAGATAATCGATTGGTAAATTATAAAAGCCAATCACCGAAATATATTCGAGCAGCTTGCCGTTACTGTCAATTTTCAATGGAAAACTGCCCGTTATATTACTCAGGCTGTCCTCCAGCTCGTCTTCCTCGGGGCCGAATTCAACATATTTTTCCAGTTCCTGGTCAAGCAAAGACAGCGCCTGCTGCGCCTCTTCATTCCTGGTTTGCATGCCCATGGTAAAGGCGCCTGCCTGACGCATGGGATTAAAATAACTGTATACGCTGTAAGCCAGGCCGCGATCTTCGCGAATGACTTTAACCAGCCTGGAAGAAAATCCGCTGCCGCCAAACGGATGGTTGGCGACGTACAGGGTAAAATAATCATCATCGCCACGCTTGATGCCGGGCTGCCCGACAAGAATATGTGTTTGCGTAGAAGGAAAATCGATGACAATTTTTTTCGCTTCGGTCAGCTCTTTCACCGGTGGCAAAGCAGCGGGCTTTTCGCCCGCCGGTAATTTGGATAGCAGTGATTTAACAATTTCTTCTGCCTGTGGGCGCTCAACATTGCCAACAACAGCAATAGTCGCATTTTTGGCGACATAATACTGCCTGTAAAATTGTCGAACATCTTGCGGCGTTATTTTCTCCAGGCTCTCCATGTTGCCTGCATCGGGGGAGGCGTAAGGATGATCGCCAAATACGGCTTTATTGAATGCGTCTGCGGCGATGGCCGCAGGCGATTGCTGCGCCGCCTTTACCGCAACCTTCATACTGTTAAGTTCACGCTCAAAAGCATCCTGCGGAAAATCAGGCTGTGTTAGCACCTGTTTAAGCATTTCAACGGCAGGAGTCAAGTAACGCGGCTCCGTCAGGCTGCGCACCCCCAGGATTGCCATGTCCTGGTCTGCATCGTTTTCAATTTGCGCACCGACTGACTCAAAGGCTTCTGCAATTTGCTGCGAAGTTTTACCCGCAGCACCTTCAGATAATAAACTGTTGGTCAGCACCGCCAGGCCGCTTAAACCGGCATCTCGCGCACTCCCCGCATCAAATACAATACGTATATCGAGCATCGGGATTTCTTTTGCCGGAACAAACAGTACTTTTGCGCCATTTTCGGTCTGCCAGGTCTGAATATCCGGCGTTGCATAAACAGCCGCAGCAAACAATGCCACAAATAGCAAACCGCTGATTTTTATCAGCATTGAGTTTAGAAACGACGGCATTGCCGGATTCGGCTGGCCTGCCAGGGCGGCTGCTGGCAAAAATATGTTCATTCTCGGTCGCAGCGTATTATTGGCCATGTACGCCTCCTGTTGCTGGCATTTGCTTTACACTATCATCCGCAACATTTTCCCCGTTATCATTTTCAATGGGCAACGGGTCAAGCACCGCCACCGTGAGATTCTCATCGGTTAAATATTTTTTAGCTACCTGCTGTACCTGCTCGGCTGTCACTGCAAGAATTTTGTCGACATATTCATCCTTTATCTGCCAGGGCAGTCCGATTGTTTCCAGCATACCGACATTCATTGCCTGGTAAAAGGTTGAATCCTGCTGGTAAACCTCGCCGGCAACCACCTGCGCTTTGACCCGGTCAAGCTCATCTTTATCGGGCGGCTGGTTTTTAAGCGTATTCACTTCTTCACGAAGCGCAAATTCCAGTACTTCGATCGCAACATCATCATTTGGAACAGCGGACAATACAAGCAGGGTCTCATGTTTTGCTGTCATACCGTAACTTGCACTGGCGCTGTTCGCAATCTCCTGTCCACGGACCAGGTTCCTGCTGAATCGTGCGCTATAACCGCCATCGAGTACGCCAGCCAGCACCTCCAGGGCATACCGTTCCCATTCATTCTCACCGCCAATGTCCTGAGCCTTCAGTATCGGCGCTTTATAACCCATTGCGATATAAGGAATTTTTGCCGGTACCTCAACCGTTACCCGCTGCGTACCGTATTGTTTCGCTTCCTGCCTGGGTTTTAATTCTGGTATTTTCGAGGTTGGCAGCTGGCCAAAATAGCGTTTTGCCAGACGGAATACCTCTTTTGCCTGCACGTCACCCGCGACCACCAGCGTTGCATTATTTGGCGCGTACCAGGTGTTATACCATTCTCGTGCATCATCCACCGTTAGCGTATCCAGGTCTTCCATCCAGCCGATGATCGGCCTGCGATAGGGGCTGTTGGTGAAAGCAACGGAATTGAACCGCTCGTAGGTCAGCGCGGTGGGGACATCTTCTGTGCGTAAACGCCGCTCTTCTTTAACGACTTCAAGTTCCTTGAGAAATTCTTTTTCATCAAACACCAGGTTTCTCATGCGATCCGCTTCAAGCTCCAGGCACAACTCAAGCCTGTCATTGGCAATTTTCTGGTAATATGACGTATAGTCCTGCCCGGTAAAGGCATTTTCCTCGCCGCCGTTGGCTGCAATAATCTCAGAAAACTCACCTGCCGCATGCTCTTCCGTGCCTTTAAACATCATATGTTCCAGCACGTGAGATACGCCGCTAATACCGTCGTGCTCATAGCTTGAACCCACCTTGTACCATATTTGCGACACGGCCACCGGCGCACGATGATTTTCAATCACCAGCACCTTCATGCCATTGGATAAGGTATATGACTGAACTTCATCATTGCTTGATTCATTCACTGGCTGCTCCCTGTTGTAAAGCACAGTGCCCAGAATCACAGTCAAAACCACAAGCAACCCTACAATTGACTTCATGTTCATAACATTTTTCTCTTAATCGCTATTTCCGCCTGGCATATATCAGGGCCAGTTAACACTATTTGAAGACGTTGTTTGATATATATTTTCTTTAAACTATCCCGTCAAGTGATGATAGGATACCGCAATTACATTTACTCTACTAATCACCATGTTTGGCTTCAAAAAACGCAAACTGAAAAACAGCACCGAAGCGGCCAGCGTCCCGCTTGAAACACCACAGCCATCAGAAAATGAGGCGGCTGATTTAAGCCGTTCTCTGGAAAAAACCAAACGCAGATTTTCCGATGGCCTGGCTGACTTTTTACTCGGCAAAAAGAGCATTGATGAAACCCTGCTTGACGAGCTGGAAACACGCCTGTTAAGCGCCGATGTCGGTGTAGATGCTACCACAACCATCATCGATGAATTGCAAGGCGGCATATCCCGCAAAGCCATTAACGATGCAGACTCGCTGCATCTCAAGCTGGCCGAAATCATGAAAGCCATCCTGCTTCCCTGCGAACAGCCTTTAAAGACAGAGACAGCAAAACCTTTCGTGATACTCGTTGTTGGCATTAATGGCGCTGGCAAAACCACCAGCATAGGCAAACTTGCCAACCACTTTAAACAGCAGGGCAAAACTGTGCTGTTAGCCGCCGGTGACACGTTCCGAGCGGCGGCGGTTGAACAGCTGAAAACCTGGGGACAACGCACTAATGTACCGGTGATTGCCCAGGGGACAGGTGCCGACTCCGCATCCGTAATCTTTGACGCGGTAGCGTCCGCAAGTTCAAAAAATATTGATATTGTTATCGCTGATACCGCCGGCCGTTTGCATACACAGGACAACCTGATGGATGAACTGGCAAAAATCAAACGGGTACTGCGCAAACTGGACCCGGCTGCACCGCATGAAACCCTGATTGTCATGGATGCGGGTTTCGGACAGAATGCACTGCACCAGGTGCAGCAGTTTGATCAGAGCATTGGCCTGACGGGAATGGCGGTGACCAAACTGGACGGCACGGCTAAGGGCGGCATATTATTTTCCATCGCCAGGACCTTGAAACTGCCGGTGCGCTTTATAGGTGTCGGTGAAGGCATCAACGACCTGAGGCCGTTCAATGCCAGTGAGTTTGTGGATGCACTACTGGAGTAAAACAGTGGATAATGAACAGTTAATAGTGAACAGTGCAAAACCGCAGGCACTTGTCGCTATCCGTTCACTGTTCGCTTTTCACTATTCACTGCTCTTATGATTTATTTCGATAATGTTTACAAACGATACCCGCGGGGACATGAAGCTTTAAGCCAGATTAATTTACGCCTGGCCAGGGGGCAAATGGCCTTTCTCACCGGCCATTCGGGTGCCGGGAAAAGCACCTTGCTCAAATTAATCGCCATGATCGAACGCCCGACACGCGGCCAGATATTCCTCGACGGCGTTAACCTGAACAATATCAGCAACCGGAAAATCCCTTATATCAGACGAAATATCGGTATTATCTTTCAAAACCACCACCTGCTATATGATCGCCCGGTATTTGATAATGTTGCCTTGCCGCTTATTATCCAGGGTTATCGGCACCAGGAAATACACAAGCGGGTACGTGCTGCACTCAACCAGGTGGGCTTGCTAGGCAAGGAAAACAATGACCCGATTACCCTGTCCGGTGGTGAACAGCAACGCGTTGGCATCGCCCGCGCAATCGTGCATAAACCCCTGTTACTGCTGGCTGATGAACCAACAGGCAACCTTGACCCTGAATTGTCTAAGGAGATTATGCAGCTGTTTGTACGCTTCAACCAGGTCGGCACCACGGTGCTGATTGCCAGCCACGACCTTGAATTAATCAAGCAGATAGGTTCTCCCGTGATTAGTCTGCAGGATGGAAAGGTTGCCTATAATGGTTTGCCTTTCACCGTAAATAGCGACCAGTATGCGTAATAACCCTTATAAAAAAAGCTGGTTTCGTTCATACATTGGTGATCACCTGCGCGTCAGTCTTGCCAGTTTAGGCCGACTCTATGGGCAACCGGCTGCAACAATAATGACCACAGCGGTGATTGCTATCGCACTGACACTGCCAGTCGGTTTATTCATTACGCTGGATAATATCGGCAAACTGAGTAGTGGCTGGGATGGTTCTACACAAATCTCGTTATTCCTGCACACTGAAGTGGATAACAACAAGGCTAAGCAATTAATGTCGCAGCTGAAAAAAAACAAGCTGATAAAAACGGTCGAATTAATCGACAAGGAGCAGGGCCTGGAAGAATTCAAGAAGATTTCGGGTTTTGGTGAGGCCTTAAAATACCTTGACCATAACCCCCTGCCCATCGTTCTGGTGGTGCATCCTAACATCATGGAGAACCAGCCCGGCAGAACGACAAGCCTGGTTAATGAGCTGAAAAAAAACGACATGGTTGAACTGGCACAACTTGATGTGCAATGGGTAAAACGCCTGTATACAATCCTGGAAATTGCCAATAGAAGTATCTGGGTTATCAGCACCATGCTGGCGCTGGCGGTTCTACTCATCATCGGCAATACCATTCGGCTGGATATCCAGAACCGCCGCGAGGAAATCGAAGTGTCAAAACTCATCGGCGCGTCGAACGCATTTATACGCCGCCCATTTTTATATACCGGCTTATGGTATGGCCTGATCGGCGGCATGCTGGCATGGAGTATCACACTGATTTCGCTGGTGTTAATGGAAAATCCCATCCATAAACTTGCCTTGCTGTACCACAGTCAGTTCCGCCTCTCCGGTCTTAACCTTGAAAACATGCTCATCTTGATCCTGATCAGCTGTCTGCTGGGTTTAACCGGCTCCTGGATTGCCGTCAGCCAGCACCTCAAGGAGATAGAACCAAGCTAGGGGTACTTGAAAATTAATCTAACTATCAATGCTTTAATCGTTATTAAAAAAGCTTTTTAACCACAGAGGCACAGGGGACACAGAGAAACGCTTTTGATGGTTTGTTGCGCCGCGGGCGCAATTAACAAGCGAAAACTCTATGCCCTCTGTGCCTCTGTGGTGATATCGCTGTTATAAATTCACTTGCATTTCAATGAACTTTCCTCATAATTAGCACTCATATTTCAGGAGTGCTAAAATACCACCCATGAGAGAAAAAACTATGACAACTGCTTTAGTTCCCGCTATTCAGAACGCGCCTTTAAGCGCAGGCAACCTGGAAGCATATATTCGGCAAATTCACGGTATTCCTGTTTTATCTGCCGAGGAAGAACGCGAACTTGCTCTGCGACTGGAAAAGCAAAATGATCTTGCAGCAGCGCAGAAACTGATTATGGCCAACTTACGCTTCGTGGTAAAAATAGCGCGTGGTTATACGGGTTATGGTTTACCGCTGAGCGACCTGATCCAGGAAGGCAACATCGGCCTGATGAAAGCCGTTAAACGCTTCTCGGTCAGTCACGAAGTACGCCTGATCTCCTATGCGGTGCACTGGATAAAATCCGAGATACATGAATTTGTTTTACGCAACTGGCGTATCGTAAAAGTGGCGACAACCAAACCGCAGCGTAAGCTGTTCTTCAAATTGCGCAGCTCAAAGAATCGACTGGGCTGGTTTAGTCCACAGGAAGTAAATGAAGTCGCCGAAACACTGGGCGTAAAACCGGAAACCGTGCTGGAAATGGAAGCTCGTTTAAACGGCAATGATGTTACCTTTGATCCGCCGGCAAACGATGATGATGAGCACCACTTCTCGCCGGCAGCTTACCTAAGCGATCAGAGTGCTGACCCGTCACACCTGCTGGAATATGATGATAGCCGCACGCAGGAACTGGGCCTGATGGCCGACTCATTAAAAACACTGGATGAGCGCAGCCAGGAAATCATCAAACGCCGCTGGTTAAATGAGGACGAAGACAAAGCCACACTGCATGAACTGGCTGATGAATACCAGGTCTCTGCGGAACGCATTCGTCAAATCGAGAAGAACGCGCTGAACAAAATGCGCGTGGCGCTTGAAGCTTAAAACCAAAAAGCTATTTTCACCACAGAGACGCAGAGTTTTAATTATTTGGTTACGCCTGCGGCGTAACCAATAAAATAAGTTTTTTACTCTGTAGCCTCTGCGCCTCTGCGGTTAATAATCCTTTAAACAAACAACCTTTCCATATCATCCAGATATTTTTTCTATGATGGCTGCCCGTGTCAGGCGCCGGCAATCTTCGGAATGTTCTGCATCGAGCGCGCGATTGCTTCTTCCGGGTAATCGTAATCCTCAAGCTCACCGCTGAAATAGCGGTCATACGACGCCATATCAAAATGGCCGTGTCCCGACAGGTTGAACAGCAGCGTCTTCGCCTCACCGCTTTGCTTGCAGCGCAGCGCCTCGTCGATACAGGCGCGGATCGCGTGATTGGACTCCGGCGCAGGAATGATGCCCTCCGACCTGGCAAAAATGACGCCGGCCTCGAAGGTCACAATCTGCGGTACCGCCACCGCTTCGATAAGCCCTTCGTTATACAGCTGCGACACCAGCACCGAATCACCGTGATAACGCAGGCCACCGGCATGGATGCCGGGCGGGATAAAATCATGACCCAGGGTGTACATCTTCATTAACGGCGTCAGGCCTGCGGTGTCACCGAAATCATAGGCATACTGGCCACGGGTCAGGGTCGGGCATGAACTGGGCTCGACAGCGACCAGCCGCACTTGCTTGCCTGCCGCCTTGTCGGCAAAGAACGGGAAGGCGATGCCGCCGAAGTTGGAACCGCCACCGCAGGGCGCAAACACCATGTCCGGATAGTCGCCGACTTTTTCCAGCTGTTTCTTCGCTTCCTGGCCGATCACGGTCTGGTGCAACAGCACATGGTTGAGCACCGAACCCAGGGAATAATTGGTATCATCGCGTGATGCTGCTTCCTCGACCGCCTCGGAGATAGCAATACCCAGCGAGCCGGCTGATGCCGCATCTTCGGCCAGGATCTTGCGGCCGGCATTGGTCAGGTTGGTAGGGCTGGCCAGCACTTCCGCCCCCCAGGTCTGCATCATGGATCGGCGGAACGGCTTCTGCTCATAGCTCACTTTCACCATGTAGACACGCACCTCGATGCCGAACATCTGCCCGGCCAGCGCCAGTGCTGAACCCCACTGGCCGGCGCCGGTCTCGGTGGTCAGCCGTTTGATACCCACCTGCTGGTTGTAATAGGCCTGCGCTACCGCGGTATTTGGCTTGTGTGAACCGGCCGGACTGACGCCTTCATACTTGTAATATATCTTTGCCGGTGTGCCAAGCGCGCGTTCCAGGGCGCGTGCGCGAAACAGCGGGCTGGGCCGCCACATGCGATAGATGTCACGCACCGCTTCGGGGATATCTATCCAGCGCTCCGCCGACACTTCCTGTTCGATGATCGGCATGGGGAAGATGGCAGTCAGCGCCTCCGGACCGATGGGCTTACCGTCCGGACCCAGTGGCGGCGCCGGCGGATTGGGCATGTCGGCGACGATGTTGTACCACTGGGTGGGAATATCGCTCTCATCGAGCAGGATTTTAAGTTGTGACATGTTTGCTCTCCTTCGGGGCCGACACCGCTGCCAGCATGCTCTGCTGGCGCTGAAAATTCAGCAAGTTTAAACACCCGCTCTTACCCGAGTCAAAGCAATATTTAACTTACGCTGATTTACGATGAGAAATTCACTACTCTGTCTGAGCACACTAGCGGCTGTCATTCACAACTACTGCAGTCAAGGCCGATTCGCGTATAATGGCGCACTTCAAATGGAGAGATGCCGGAGTGGCCGAACGGGCTTGACTCGAAATCAAGTGTACCCTCTGGGTACCGTGGGTTCAAATCCCACTCTCTCCGCCATTTAGCTCTGCCTAACTGTAAACTAACGAAACTTACTGCCTCATTTATTCATTAACACCATATTTACCTGTATTAGCGCTTTTTCCCTGGCATAATTTTTTTTGGTACAACTTTACCCGCTGTTGCTTTAATTGAACCAAGGCCACGATTAACTGTTTTCTTAACAGAAAATCGACCAGTCTCCTCAAAAACGGATTTCACCATCTCGATCGCCATTTCTTCATCTTCATCAATCCTGCCATTACTTTCAATAATATTCTGCAGGTAGCTCAGAATCTCTTTCGACATGGCTTTATAGTTACAGTCGGGATTTTGTTTTTTAAACTCGGCAAGTGCTTTTGCGGCTTCCTTGATGGAATAATCTGATAATCGGGACTCGGTAAAGTGCATACCTTCGGTCACAAAGCTTTGATCATAGCCCCACTCTTTAACAAAGTAATTGCTGATCAGGGTTCGTTCAGATTCATCGATATGCCCATCAACATTCGCGATTATCAGTGATAATGGAGTTAGAAGATCAAAAAGAGAAAGTGCGAGGACATCCATGGGCGTGTTTATAAAATCCGGAATTACAATCGCCCGATTTGATGATGAACTCTTGAAGTAGTGAGTAATGCCAAGCCAGGCACCCCCGGTTAGTACACCAGCGGCAATGACCCAACCCAGGGGTGTTACTGCTGTACCGAATCCGAGGGCAGCGAGAATGCCAGTGGGAGCAAAAAAAGTGGTAGCCACGACTGTGGATTTGGCGATAGTCACGCCTGTCCATGCTGCCCCTGCCGTGTCCCATGTCCCTAAAACCGCTTTTTTTAACCGAAGTGATTTGTAGGCATCTTCGCCAATGGCGAGTCTTGCCTTAAACCTTAAAGGGTCTGAAACGATGGTTTCAATGCCTGCAAACCAGTGTTTTGATTCTTTATTTTCCATAGCCTCATATTTAGCATTAATTTCCACAATTCTTGTTAGAAAAATATAAGTTGCTCCCTGAAAATATTCGCACTATCTACCTGAACATTAAGAATGCTCAATCTTTTCAGTCTCATATAGGACAGGATACTATTTGACAGATCAACTAAAGAAAAATCCCCTGTATTTTCCCGTGTTGCCGGGAAATAAAGGGGTACCGGCCAGGTGGTGACCAGGTGGACCGCCATTATTCTCTGTACTATCGCGTTCGGCGATTGCCGAGGTCAGAGTCAACGCTCAAATTTCACGTGTAACTGACTGTCTTCCGGCTTTGTGCTGTTTTCATGCTCCGCCTTCCAGGCGTGTCCATAAATAATTTCGTAACTGGCCGGCAGCACGTTATTCTGCCTGAACTGCTCGTAGCCCTGACGCACAGTCTGCAGGGCTGACTTACCGGTCAACCCCTTTTGCTGCTGACCTGCTCGCTGCGTATCCGCGGTAACGTTCGCACCAATCGCCTTTAAATCATGCATTATTTCATCAACAGAGTTATAGGTAACCGTAATCACCTCGGCTTCCATTACCGGCCCTGCAAATCCATGCTGCAGCAGCGCATCACCGATGTCATGCATATCAATAAACCGGTTTACATGATCAGACTCATTAACCTGGCGCCAGCTATAGCGCAATTCCTTTAGCGTATCCGGCCCAAAGGTGGAAAACACAAACAAACCGCCCGGTTTGAGTACGCGTTTGACTTCGAGTAAAACCGCATTCAGATCATTACACCATTGCATGGTTAGACTGGAAAAAACCAGGTCAAAAGTATTGTCTGCGAAAGGCAGGTTTTGAATATCAGCGCAAACCAGGTATGGTGAACGCAGGAAACCACCGTGCCGCGCGGTTTTCATAAGCATATTTTCAGACAAATCAAGCGCTACCACGTTTGCCTTTTTAAATTGCCTGAATAAACCGGGAACAGCATAGCCGGTTCCGGCGCCTGCATCTAAAATAAATTCGGGCGATATTTTTACAAATTCCAGCTTTTCCAGTAAACGACGGCAGACTTCAATTTGTAATACGGCAAATTGTTCATAATTATCGGCAGCACGGTCAAACGCACGTCGCACGCGAGCCTGGTTAAAAACCTGGTTGATTTCCTGAGTCATGCTTCTTCACGAATCAAAATATTGGGTTTAACTGCCACGTAGTTCTTCCGCAATAGCAAGCAGCTGTTTTATAAATTCATACCGGTGTGAAATAAAGGGCGCATGACTTGCCTGCGGGTGCAGCACCACATTTGCCTGTGCAAAATCATCCCTTAACACTGCTGCCAGCGCAGGCGGTACCAGGCTATCCCTCTCGCCCTGCAACCAGTGCAGCGGGCATTCAATCAAACCGATATTTTGCCGCAAATCTGTATCCAGCAATATCTTTAAGCCTGCAACCAGCGCCTCTTTTGATGCCTGACCCCGCGATTGTATGCTTTTCTGCAATTGCCTGACGACACTCATGGCATCAGGCAGGCCTTTCACCTGGAGCGCCAGGAAGCGCCGTATCGTTTTTTGCTGATCCTGATTCAAATCACTGGCAAACTGGTTAAACACTTCTCTGTCGACCGCACATGGCCAGTCATGCTGGCGGACAAAGCAGGGATTGGTCGCAACCAGTAATGCTGCGGCAACTCGCTGCGGATATAACTCGGCCAGGCGCAGCACCACCAGCCCGCCCAGCGACCAGCCCACCCATATTACCGGCTGATGTACCAGCGGGATAAGCGCCCGCACATAATCGTACAGCGAGTCTGCGGCAACATTCGCCATTGCGCCATGACCGGGTAAATCCACCACGATGGCATCGATCCAGTCAGGCAGTGCCGCAATACAGTCATCCCATACCGCGCTATTCATGGCCCAGCCATGAACAAAAACACAGGTCACCGAATCACGCATTATCCGTTTCTTTCTCCCGGCTTTATCGCTCTATTATATTGCAATTACATGAAGCATTTCGCCAGGACCTGATGTAAGCTAGGCGCAGCAAATTTGAATACAATAAATAATGCAATACTATCTCATTATCTTTTTATTTTCTGCCCTGGCGTATCTTATCGGTTCTGTTTCTACGGCAATCATCATCTGCAAACTGATGGGTCTCCAGGACCCGCGCACGGTCGGCTCCAACAACCCCGGGGCTACCAATGTGCTGCGCCATGGCGGCAAAAAAGCCGCTTTTATCACTCTATTGGGTGATATGTTAAAAGGCTTAATTCCCGTTTTACTGGTTATGCAGTTTCAAAATGACTCTTTAACCGTCGCCCTTGTCGGGCTGTGCGCTCTGTTGGGACACATCTTTCCGCTATATTACGGTTTTAAAGGCGGCAAAGGTGTTGCCACATTTTACGGCGTCATACTGGGTACTAACTGGCTGGTCGGCGTCATCGCGATAACGATCTGGCTAAGCGTGGCATTCGTGTTCAAGATTTCATCACTATCGGCGATGGTTTCCATATTTTTCACGCCATTCATACTATGGCATTTTTCACACTCAGTCGAACTGACCGCCACCGTGGTATTGATGAGCATGCTCATCCTCTGGCGGCACCGCAGCAATATCAAATCGCTGATGCATGGCGCCGAGGAAACAATCGGCCAGGCCAAAGATTAGGTTTTTCACATAAAAAATTTAAAAACCTTTAGTCCGCGAATAACGCAAAAGACGCAAATAAAGCAAAAGAAATAACTTTGTTGTCCCCGACATTAGCAACAAATCGTATTCAGCTAAATGTCAGCTGACAGGATGGTGTTTAGTTTTTTTACTGTCGATTAGACTGGTAAAAATAAATAATGTTTTTTTGCGTCTTTTGCGTTATTCGCGGACTAAATAGCTTTCAAATCCTGCATCGACCAGCGTGCCCTGGCATCTATTTCCAGCGGCTGTGATTCGCCCGCCATTAAGCGCAGGCAGCCGGCCTGTGCAATCATCGCGCCGTTATCCGTACAAAATTCAATCGCTGGAAAATACAGTTCTCCCCCCAGCTGACCGACCATCTCTGCCAGGGTTGAGCGCAGCCGTTTGTTGGCGCCAACACCGCCAGCCACCACCAGGCGCTGGCACTGTTGCTGCTCCAGCGCACGGCGGCATTTTATCTTCAGGGTATCGACCACGGCTTCTTCAAAGGCCAGTGATATATCTGTCTTGTCCTGCCATGATAACTCGCCGGCACTGGCAGCGTTTTGCATGGTATTGAGTGCGAAAGTTTTTAAGCCGCTAAAACTAAAGTCCAGTCCGGGCCTGTCCACCATCGGACGCGGGAATTTATACCTGCCATGCTCGCCTTTTTCGGCCATGGCAGCTAACGCCGGCCCGCCCGGATAGCCCAGGCCCAGCAGTTTTGCCGTTTTATCAAAAGCCTCACCGACCGCATCATCAAGACTTTGCCCCAGTAATTCATACTGGCCGATACCTTTAACATGCGACAATAGTGTGTGGCCGCCTGAAACCAGTAAAGCCACAAAAGGAAACTGCGGCGGATTTTCCTCAAGCATCGGCGCCAGCAGATGCCCCTCCATGTGATGCACTTCAACCGCCGGGATGCTTAATGCCCACGCCAGCGCCCGTCCGACCGAGGCGCCCGACATTAACGCCCCAATCAGGCCGGGACCTGCGGTATAGGCAACCCCATGCAGCATGGTTTTATCGATAGCCGCACGTTGCAGCGCCTGTTCGATTAGCGGAACCAGGTAACGAATGTGGTCCCTGGATGCGAGTTCCGGCACTACACCGCCATAGTCTGCATGCAGTTCTATCTGGCTGTGAAGGGTATGTGAAAGCAGGCCCCTGTCACTGTCAAACAGGGCGATTCCGGTTTCATCACAGGAACTCTCTATACCTAAAACAATCATCTTTCTACTTTACACCTGGCAAACGACTTAATTTTTCGCAAACGGCCCATTACTATTTTTGGGATTTTTACAAAAGTGCGATATAATACGTGATTTCACCGCATTCTTTGCGGATTTTTTATGTCCATGAATGACGGTGCGAACTAATTATCGCTAATTTTTTGAGAGAGACTTTATGCCTGCAATACGAGTTAAAGAAAACGAACCATTCGATGTGGCCCTGCGCCGTTTCAAGCGCTCCTGTGAAAAAGCCGGTATTTTAACCGAAATTCGCAAACGCGAAGCTTATGAAAAGCCAACTACAGAACGCAAACGCAAAGCAGCTGCCGCCGTTAAGCGTCACCTGAAAAAACTGTCTAAAGAACGTAACAAGTTCGCACGCTCTCCACATCAGCGCCGTCGTTAATACTGCCTTTCATTAGAATTGATCAGCATATAATCTCTGTAGTACATAAGATCGGGCAATGAGCGAACTAAAAAAACGCATACAGGATGCCGCTATCCAGGCGATGAAGTCGGGAGATAAACAGCGCCTTGCCGTCATTCGCCTGATGACCTCATCAATGAAACAGATCGAGGTTGATGAGCGCATTGAACTTGATGACGCAAGGGTCACTGCTATCCTGGACAAAATGGTCAAGCAGCGCCGCGAGTCCATTGCCCAATTCAAAACCGCCGGGCGTGATGACCTTGTCAGGCAGGAAAGTTTTGAGATAGATGTTATCCAGGAATTTTTACCGCCGGCATTAAGCGAAGCAGAAATCGACAGCATTGTTAACCAGGCAATCAAACAGACCGGCGCAAGCTCAATTAAAGACATGGGCAAAGTGATGGGACTGGTCAAACCGCAAATTATTGGCCGGGCTGATGTCGGCGAAGTGAGTGGCCGCATCAAGTCTCTGCTTGCAACGTAGCAGCACAGTGACAACCGTTACGCCCAGAGTAATAGCATTTATACACTTCACTTCCTTTAAGACTCATGAGCACAGCCAAAAACGATCGTTTTATCAGGGCATTACTACGTCAACCCGTTGATCGTACACCGGTCTGGATCATGCGCCAGGCGGGTCGTTATTTACCGGAATACCGTGAAGTCCGCGAGCAGGCGGGTGATTTTATGACATTATGCAGCACGCCGGAACTGGCCTGCGAAGTCACCCTGCAGCCATTGCGCCGTTTTGCGCTTGATGCTGCCATCCTGTTTTCAGACATTCTCACCATCCCGGACGCCATGGGTCTGGGACTGTATTTTACCGAAGGTGAAGGCCCCAAATTTAAAACCACCATAAGTACCGCAAGCGACATAAACAAGCTGCCGGTACCGGACCCTGCCGACAAGTTGCGTTATGTGACTGATGCCGTTTCCCTGATACGCAAGGAACTGAATGGACAGGTGCCTCTCATTGGTTTTGCCGGCAGCCCCTGGACACTGGCGACCTACATGGTGGAAGGCGGCAGCAGCAAGAGCTTTTCCAAAATCAAGGCACTGCTATTCGAAGATCCGGCATCTGCGCATTTACTGATGAACAAGCTGGCAGACTCGGTAGCCGTTTACCTGAACGCGCAAATTGAAGCCGGCGCACAGGCGGTGATGGTTTTTGACAGCTGGGGCGGCGCCCTGACCACACCTCATTACAGGGATTTCTCGCTATCTCCCATGCAAAGAATTGTCGATCAGCTAACGCGTGAAAAAGACGGCCAGAAAATCCCCGTCATATTGTTCACCAAGGGTGGCGGTCTGTGGCTCGATGATATTGCCAATACCGGGTGCGATGCAGTTGGCCTCGACTGGAGTGTTGACATACATCTGGCGCGTAAACAAATTGGCGACAAAGTTGCACTGCAGGGAAATATGGACCCTGCCATCATGGCAACGAATTCCGAGGTAATAAAACAGGAAGTCAGCCGCATTCTCGCTGACTTTGGCCATGGCAGCGGCCACGTGTTTAATTTAGGTCATGGCATTACACCGAACATCACGCCTGAGAATGTCGCCGCGCTGGTTGATGCGGTACATGAAATAAGTGAGCAATATCACAGCTAATAGCCAGCTGTACTTTTAATAATGCAATAAATTACCCTCAACTATCTAAAGTTTAGATATACTTTGGCTGAACCTGACCAGCCAATATATCGTTATGCCAACCCGCAAGTGCAATGTATTTATCATTTTATATATGATACTTTCGCTGTCTTGCTTTAGCAGGCTGGCCATTGGCGAAAACCCCCGTAACGAAACACCAGCAAACCATTCTTTATTATCTGATCGACCTAAAATCGGCCTGGTGCTAAGCGGTGGTGGCGCCAGGGGATTCGCCCACATTGGCGTATTGAAAGTGCTGGAGAAAAACAGGGTACCAATTGATTACATTGTCGGCACCAGCATGGGCTCAATCATTGGCGGTTTATATGCAATTGGCCTGACAACAGAGGAAATCGAACAGGGTGTGCAGAGTATCGCCTGGGACAAGGTATTTAATGATTTTGCCAATCGAAATTACAAAACCTTTCGCCGCAAAAGCGACGACTTCGATTTTTTCAATATACATCGGGTAGGTATAAACGAGAACGGCTTGCAGCTCTCGCCAGGGCTGATTGAAGGACAGCAGATTGAGCTGGCGCTTGACCGACTTGCCTATCCCGGCTTTCATATTAATAACTACGATGAACTTAAAATTCCATTTCGTGCCGTAGCCACCGACATTACAACCGGCAAACCCTTTGTCATTCAAAGCGGCAATATTGCACGCGCCATGCGCGCCAGCATGTCTATTCCGGGCGCACTCCCGCCGATTACTATCGACGACAGGCTGCTTGTCGACGGCGGCATTGCCAACAATGTGCCGATCGACATTGCACGCGACATGGGCGCAGACATAATCATTGTGGTTGATGTCAGCGCGCCCCTGTCGAAAAAAGAGGACATTCGATCAACCGTAGAAATCACCGCACAGCTGGTGACCATCATGACCCGGCGTATTGCTGACATTCAGCTAAAAACCTTGAAAGGCGCCGACGTGTTGATTGTTCCCGGCAGAAAAGATATATCATCGTCTGAATTTGAGAAGTATCCGGAACTAATAGAAGCAGGTAAAAAAGCAGCAGAAAGAAAACTCAGAGCTATTCAAAAATTATCACTGCCTGCCGAAGCATATTCAGATTACCTGGCAGCATTGCCGGAAGTTGCGATGGAAAATCCTGTCATCGATTTCATTGAAATAAAGAATGAAACAGCACTGAATGATGATGTGATACAGGTCCGCATACATCAGAAAACTGGCGAGCCGCTGGATATCAGACAACTGGAACAGGATATATCCTACATATATGGACTGGACTTCTCCAGCTCGGTGGTTTACTCAGTTGAAACTCGAAATGGCAAAACCGGGTTAATCATTTTTGTGCGCAGCAGAGATTGGGCAAACAGTTATTTACAATTTGGGTTATCCATAAAATCAGAAACCGAAATAGGATCATTAACTGATTTCAATGTGGCTTACACCAAAAACAATTTAAATGACATGGCCGGGGAGTTTCGTGCTATTGCAGGCCTGGGCAGTCAGCCTGAACTCAGCGCCGAAATTTACCAGCCACTCAATGTAGAGCTCGATTTGTTTGTTTCAGCTAAAGCGGGATTAACAACAACCATATTCCCTAATATTGTTGACGACAGGGTTGCCTCTATCGAACGCTTTCAGCGCAGGTACCTTGATCTGTCTGCAGGAAAAATATTCAAACAAACGACAAAGTTTAGTTTAGGCGTGCATTTCGCAGATGGCAACACAGATACAATCAGTGGTGACAGCCTGTATCTAGATGGTGATTTCAGGGAAGGCTTTTTCTATACCAGGTTATTTCATGACTCACTGGATAATCTAAGCTTTCCGAACACCGGTGCATTTGCTGGCATAGGGCTCAAATCAAACCGGCAAAGTCTTGGTGCCGATAACGATTATGAACAGCTGCAGCTGGTACTAAGCGGTGCCAGTACCTATAAACGTTACACGCTTTTCAGCCGAGCCATCGTCGAAACAAGCATAAATGAAGACGCACCCTTCAACGCTTTGTACAGGCATGGCGGGTTTCTGGAAATTTCCGGAACACTGGAGCGGGAACTGGTTGGCCAGTATTTTGGCCTGGTCGAAGCCGCATTTTATCGGCGGCTGGGAAACATTACCTTTCTGCCAATTTACACCGGTTTTTCAGTTGAAGCGGGCAATGCATGGAACCGTCGTGCAGACATAAATGCTGAAAATACAACTTTAGCAGCTAGTATTTTTATCGGCGCAGATACCTTTATCGGTCCTTTATACCTGAGCTTTGGCTTTAATGATAACGGTCAACAGGCGCTGTATTTTAATCTGGGTCAAAGTTTTCTGGTGAAGTGAACGGCAAAAATTAGAGCGCAGGCATAGTGCGCGCTATCAAAATAACTGTTCAGGTATCGTCGTAGTATCGCCTCCACTCGCCGGCACCTCGACTGTTGCCTCCGTGTTTACAGTTGGTGCCCTTTCTTTTCTGAATATTTCAAACACCGTGTTGGTATCCTCGTCAGTGGCTGGCAGCCCTGTTTCTGCATTAATTTTCATTGTTATCAGGCCTTCCGGGCGCGGCAGTTGCCGTTCAGGCTTCCCTGCCAATGCCACTTTCATAAAATCAATCCAGATTGGCAGTGCCGCCCGGGCCGCCGTCTCTCTATTGCCCAGAGGCTTTAGCTGGTCAAACCCTATCCAGGTGTTTGCAACCAGGTCGGGATTGTAACCATTAAACCAGGCATCGCGCTGATCATTGGTGGTTCCTGTTTTACCAGCGATATCTTTTCTGTGCAGCACAAGTGCGCGACGTCCGGTACCGCGTAATATGACATCCTGCAGTATTGAATTCATCAGGAATGCCAGGCGAGGCTCCAGTGTGCGTTCCGCCTGCTTGGGTAATTTAGCCAGGGAATTATCTTCGACGATGTCTGAGGACCAGTTTTGTTCAGCAAGAATACAGGAAGTACAGGCTACTGCTGGATCTGCCTCGAACAGCGTACTGCCATCGGCGTCTTCAATCCGTTGAATGAAGTAAGGCTCAATTAAATAACCGCCATTTGCAAATACGGAATAAACCCGAGACATCTGTATTGGACTCAATGCCGCACTGCCCAGCGACAAGGATAAATTATGAGGCAATTCATCACGATTCAGGCCAAAGTTTTGCGCAAATGATAATGCATGCTCAACACCGATTGAGCGCAGAACGCGTATTGAAACTAAATTTCGAGATTTATATAAGGCCATGCGTAGCCGTGTAGGCCCATAGGTTTTACCGCTGTAATTTTCTGGTCGCCATTCCCCTTCCAGGGTTTCGTCTTCAAACACTACCGGAGCGTCATTTATCAAACTTGCCGGTGTATACTTTTCATCCAGTGCTGCCGCATAAATAATTGGTTTGAATCCCGATCCAGCCTGCCGCTTGGCCTGTATCGCACGGTTAAATTTACTATGCACAAAATCAAAGCCGCCGACTAATGACTGAATTGCGCCGGTATTCGGGTTAATTGACACCAGCGCACCCTGAACCTGCGGGATTTGCGCCAGGCTCCAGCCGCTGCCAGCATCATGTGCAAGCCAGACCACATCGCCCGGTTTAATCACATCAGATACTTTTTTCAGTTCATCACCAAGGCGATTTACGCTAATGTATTTGCGTGCCCACTGGATGCCGCTCCATGGAATCCGGACCTGGTTGCCGTCTTTTAACATTGCCGTTGCCGAACGCGGGTCATCTGACGCGGCGTCAGCAGCAGCCTTATCAGCGGCATGACCGTCTGCCGGAACCTCATCATTAACCGACAAAATCAGTGCTGGCACAAAACGGCCATAATTGCCGTCATTGTTTAACACCGACACCAGCTCTGACTGGTTATTGCCCGCAGTGGCCTGATCCGCAGCAGGCTCAGCTTTCTCCGGCTGAAGCGTATGCGCCAGTACTTCGGGATTTATTTCAACATGGCGGATCACGCCGCGATAGCCATGGCGCTTATCGTACGCCACCAGGCCATTCCATATACTGTCATTAGCCGCTTCCTGCAGCCGCTTGTTGATGGTTGTGTAGACGTTCAGCCCTCTCACATAAGCTTCATCACCAAATTGATTTACAATTTCAGAACGCGCCATTTCATTAACATACGGCGCGTATAGCCCGAGTGCGCTACTATGGCGTTCCGCTGTCACCGGTGCATTACGCTGCTCATCATATTCAGCGGTATCAATGAACCCCAGCTGGTGCATGCGTGACAACACGTAATTTCTTCGTATGATTGCGCGCTCTGGATTAATAATAGGGTTATAGGTAGATGGAGCTTTGGGCAAACCGGCTATCATTGCAATTTGCGCCACTGACAGCTCATCAAGATCAAGGCCATAATAAATTTGTGCGGCAGCTGCTACACCATAGGATCGATTACCCAGATAAATTTTGTTTAAATACAGCTCCAGTATTTTTTCTTTATCAAGCTCACGTTCTATTTTCAATGCCAGCAGTATTTCATTTAATTTCCTTAAATAGGTTTTTTCACTGCTTAAATAAAAATTGCGCGCCAGCTGCATGGTGATAGTACTTCCCCCCTGGCCGCGCTCGCCGGTCATCACCAGATTAATTGCCGCTCTTATAATTCCCTGATAATCAACACCCGGATGTTCAAAAAAGCGATCATCTTCGGCAGATAAAAATGCCTGCTGCATCAATAACGGAATTTCTTCAAGTTTTTTTGGCGTTCTTCTTTTCTCACCAAATTCACCCATTAATACGCCATCACTGCTATATATACGTAGTGGAACCTGGAGTTGCACGTTACTTAATCCCTCGATTGAGGGCAATTTAGGATTAAGGTAGAAATAGCCGCCGGCAGTAATGACTGCGGCAAGTGATATCATCACAATGGCGATGATAAAAAGTTTTTTAAACAAAATGCTCTACCCCAGGCCTGCGAAAAGGAAGTGTTAAAGTAGCAAAGTATAGTGGTTTAATATCAAGTTTTCGACATTGTTATAAAACATCTGGCATTTTTCCATACTTAGCTCTAATATTTGAAAAAAAATATATAAAATATTCTATAAATAGCTTCAAAATATACAGATTAAGGGGAAAAGTTTGGGCCTGCTAAAGCACAAAAAACCAGCAGTATTGGGTTTGGATATCAGCTCGACGTCGGTAAAATTACTTGAACTGGTTCAGGACGGTGATAATTACCGGGTACAAAGTCTTGCCATCGAGCCATTGCCCGATAATGCCGTTGTTGATAAAAACATTCAGGATGTCGATGCAGTCGGCGAGACCATTCAAAAAGCCGTTACGCGTTCCGGCACTAAAACCAGGAATGCTGCGGTTGCAGTATCAGGCTCTGCTGTCATTACAAAAATCATCAATATGCCAAAGGATTTGACTGATAGCGAGCTTGAAATCCAGATTGAAATGGAGGCCGACAAGTATATTCCTTACCCCCTGGAAGAAATTAATCTGGATTTCGAAGTGATAGGTGAGTCTGAGACCAATCCGGATACAGTCGAGGTTCTGCTTGCTGCTTCACGAAGTGAAAATATCGAACTGCGTTCCGCTGCGCTCTCTCTTGGCGGTTTGACACCGAAAATTGTCGACGTAGAAGCTTATACAATTGAAAACTCATCTAAACTGATCGCACACCAGATAGACAATGACAGCACGGACAAAATTATTGCGGTAATTGATATCGGCGCCACAATGACAAGCCTCAATGTGCTTAAAAATCATCGCCTTATTTATTCCCGAGAGCAGAGTTTTGGTGGTAAACAGTTAACTGAAGAAATTATGCGTCGTTACGGGCTGGCCTATGAAGAAGCAGGACGCCTGAAGAAAGAAGGTGGTTTGCCTGACAATTACATTGATGAGGTACTTGATCCATTCAAGGAAACTATCGCACAGCAGGTGAGCCGTTTTCTACAGTTCTTTTATACTTCAGGGCAACACAATACGGTCGATTTGATTGCACTGGCCGGCGGCTGCGCTTCAATTCCGGGCATTGATGAACTGGTTGAATCTCAACTTGATACGCCGACAGTTGTCGCAAATCCATTTGCACAGATGTCACTGGCATCAAAAGTGAACCCCCAGTCGCTGAGCAGCAATGCACCGTCGTTAATGATCGCCTGCGGCCTTGCCATGAGGAGCTTCGACTAATGGCTCATATTAATTTATTACCCTGGCGCGAAGAACTCCGCCAGGAAAAGACACGGCAATTTGTCAGTATAGCTGTATTGTCTATGATACTAACCGGCGCCTGTATTTTTCTGGTTCATATGGCGTACAATAACCAGATTGATCACCAGAAGTTTCGCAATACAATGCTGCAGGATGAAATAAAAACACTGGATAGCGCTTTAACGGAAATTGCATCACTGGAAGAAACCAAGGCACAACTGCTGGCACGCATGGATATCATACAGTCGCTACAGCAACGCAGGCCGCAAATTGTACATCTATTTGATGATTTCGTACGCACTGTACCGGAAGGAATTTATTTGACCTCGATTGAACAGCAAGCCAAGCAGCTTACTATTAAAGGTGTAGCAGAATCCAACGGCCGTGTTTCTGCTTACATGCGAAATATAGATGCCTCGCCCTGGATGGCGACACCAAAACTGAAAGTGATTGAAAACCGGAAGGGAACTTTAAGAAGCAGTGACTTTACCTTAACCACATCTCAGACCTTACCCGATGAAAATACTAATGATGTCGGAGACAGCTAATGGACCTCTCTGAAATCAAGCTCGAAGACCTGGATATCAACGATCTTAAACAGATCGGCAGTGCGCCATTACCCGTAAAAATCATCATAATTATAGTACTATGTGCTGTACTGGTGATAGCGGGTTATTTTCTGGACATCACCAGTCAAAAAGCCGAGCTTGAACAGGCTATCGACAAGGAACAGGAATTACGTCAGGTTTTTTCCGGAAAACAGGCCAAAGCAGCAAACCTGGAAGCATATAAACAACAGCTTGAAGAAATGCGCGCTTCGTTCGGTGCCTTATTAAGACAATTACCGAATGAAACGGAAATTGAAACATTGTTAACAGATATTTCACAAACCGGCATTTCGGCAGGCCTGGAAATTGACTATTTCAAACCTGAAGGATTACGTCCCAAAGAGTTTTATTCAGAATATCCGATAAAACTCAAGGTAACCGGACGTTATCACCAGTTTGCCGAGTTTATCAGTGGGGTTGCAGCCCTGCCGCGAATTGTTACCGTTCAGGATATTATTATAAAACCGGCGGATCCAAAAGGTGGTGTGAAATTAACCATGGAGCTGACCGCCGTAACTTATCAGTACCTCGATGAGTCAGCAGGGGAAACTGAACAATGACAGCTTTGAAACGTACAATTATTTGCATCAGTTTGCTGAACCTGGGCGCTTGCAGCCAGGACATATCTGATTTGCAGGCTTTTATTACGCAAACCAAGTCAGCACATGTCGGCAGTGTAAAAGCGATACCGCAATTTACACCCTATGAAAGTTTCAGTTATTCTGCCGGTGATTTACGCGATCCCTTTGTCGCAAAAGCAGATATCGACGATGAATCTACTAAAAAAAGTTTACTTAACCCGGACTCATCTCGCCCAAAACAACCACTGGAAGATTTCCCACTGGACTCGCTTAGCATGGTTGGCCTGATTGAACAGGACGAACAACAGTGGGGCTTGATTAAAGACCCGCAGAATGTAGTGCATCGTGTTCTGGTCGGCGATTACATGGGACAAAACGAAGGCCGCATCAGCAATATCACTGAATCTTCTATTTCTCTCGTAGAGATTGTTCCTGACGGTATTGGCGGCTATATCGAACAGGACGCCTCAATCGCTATGAGTGGCGAATGATGTTGCAAATAAAAATGGCAAGTGTATGGTGAGAAACATGTTAACAATAACAACAAATCAAGCGGATGTAAGAAGCATGAAACTTTCGACCCCGAGCAATTATCTTATGAGGACTTTTACACTGCTGTGTTTATTCTGCCTGCTTGTGATGACTAGTTCGGTCTGGGCACAGCAACAATCACCATCTAACGTTATCCAGGACATTCAGTATTCCACCCTGCCGGGCAACCGTGTCCAGATAAACATTGGATTAAGTCAACATGCAGTAAAACCATTAAGTTTTACCATAAATGATCCGGCACGTATTGCTTTTGACTTTGACAATACCGGCAGCAAGCTGCCAAAAAGACCTCAGCCTATCGGCATTGGTATTGCGCAATCTGTCACAACCATTTCAACAAAAAGCAAGACACGTGTGATCCTGAATTTATCCGAAGTTGTACCCTACCAGGTTACTACACAGGGCAATAATGTATTAATAACCCTGGATAGCGAAGCCACTGGCGCTGCGTTTGAAGACATCAGCACCCCCGTTGGCGCTGTTGCGGGTAAACCTCGTTTCTCTGACACCATACGCGGTATAGATAATATAGATTTCCGTCGCGGGGAACAGGGCGAAGGTCGCGTTGTGATTCACCTGACTGAACCCAATATTCCCGTTGATATCAGCGAAGAATTTGGCAAAGTAGTAGTAAGGTTTATTGGTATCAAGTTGCCGGAGAGATTACGTGAAACGCTGGACGTTCTCGACTTTGCAACTCCTGTGAAATCCATTAGCAGTTTCGAAGAAGATGACAAGGTTAGAATTGAAATAGAGCCGGTAAACAGCAATTTTGAACATGTTGCTTATCAGGCCAATAACATCTTCACCATAGAATTGAAACCAATCAGTAAAGAAGAGCTGGAAGAAGTTAAAAAGGAAAAATTTGGGTATACCGGGGAACGCCTGTCGCTTAATTTCCAGGACATCCCGGTACGCGCGGTCTTGCAATTAATTGCGGATTTTACCAGTCTTAACGTGGTCGTCAGCGATTCCGTCGATGGCAACCTTACATTGCGCTTGAAGAATGTACCATGGGACCAGGCACTCGATATTATTCTGAAAGCCAAGGGTTTATCTAAACGCGAATCAGGCAACGTTCTGCTAATTGCGCCAAGTGAAGAAATTGCTGCCCAGGAAAAAATTGACCTTGAAGCGCAACAATCTATTACTGAACTGGCTCCAATCAGAACGGCCTTCTTCAGCATAAACTTTGCCAAAGTAAGCGAACTTGCAGCACTGTTTTCTGGTGAATCCGTTGAGGGAGCTGATACTGAGAACGGTGCCGGCTCGGCAGTTGGAGGCATACTCAGCTCACGCGGCAGCGTCATCGTCGACCAGCGTACCAATACCTTGATTGTAAAAGACACTGAAGATGTCATCTCCGAGATTCGCCGCACCCTGAAAAAACTGGATATTCCAATTCGCCAGGTAATGATTTCATCACGCATCGTTATCGCTACCGATGAGTTCACCCGGGAACTGGGTTCGCGCTTTGGCGTTACCAGCACATCCGTTGACGGAAATAACTTTGGCGCTACCACGGGTACGTTTGCAGGCGCTGATACTATTGCATCCAGTGGTATCAATAATATTGCCACCGGAGGCGGGCCAAAACCCTTTACAATTCCAAGTGGTGTCGATGCCGCTGACCGCCTGAATGTCAACCTGGCAACTTCAGGCGCCGCTGCCGGCAGCCTGGCATTTGCAGTACTAACGGGTAGCACGCTCATTGACCTGGAAATTTCAGCATTACAGGCAGAAAATGAAGGTGAGGTCATTTCAAGTCCGCGTGTCGTTACTGCAGACAGACATTCGGCCAATATTGAACAGGGCGTGGAAATCCCCTATCTAACGGCATCATCCAGCGGTGCTACCACGGTTGAATTCAAAAAAGCTGTATTAAGCATTGAAGTCACACCGCAAATCACGCCTGATGACCGGGTCATTATGGACCTGAGGGTCAACAACGACACTGTTGGCGATATTTTCTCTGGTATTCCCAGTATCGATACACGCGAAGTTAATACACAGGTTCTGGTGAATAATGGAGATACCGTGGTATTAGGCGGTATTTATGAACAGGTAACACGTGATGAAACAGATAAAGTGCCTTTCCTCGGTGATATCCCGTTGATTGGCTATTTGTTCAGACACACCCTGAAAAGTGATGAAAGACGCGAGTTGCTTGTCTTTGTAACTCCTAAAATTCTCAAGGATGCGCTTTCACTCTAGATACACCTTAATGAAGTAAATCAGCGGCAGAAAGGGATGATGGCGACAAGGTTTCGATGAATAATCTGCCGCCTGCAACACCATCATAAATTTGCTATCCTAAGCGGCCTGCGCTTTGCCATATGAAGCGAGGCCGCTTATTTATGCATAAACAAAACAATATCTTTTTAATTGGTTTAATGGGTACGGGCAAAACCACGATTGGCCGGCAGCTGTCGCGTAAATTAAAAATGGAATTTTATGACAGTGACCGAGTCATCGAAAAACACACCGGCGCAGACATTCCCCTTATTTTTGAAAAAGAAGGTGAGCAAGGCTTTCGAAAACGTGAAGCTGCCATAATCGACGAGCTAACACAAAAGAATAACATCATTCTTGCCACTGGCGGCGGCGCCATACTGAGCGCTGAGAATCGCGCCCATTTAATGAATCGCGGCACGGTTTTTTACCTGAAAAGCAACCTTAAAACCCTGGTTGAGCGCACCAGTAAAGACAAAAACAGGCCCTTGCTGCATGCAGGCGAGCCTGCTGAAGTCATCCTGCTGCGTCTGCTGGAACAGCGCGGGCCGCTGTATGAAGAAACCGCTGACTATATAATTGAAACAGCAAACCGCTCGATTCAAAGCATAATACAGGCTATTATTAAGCATCTCAAATCGTTACAAAAAAAATAAGCAAATGACCACATTGACTGTTGACCTGGGTGAACGTAGCTATCCTATTTATATAGATGCCGGCCTGCTCGGCCAGGCTGACTTGCTGCAGCAGCATATTCCCGGTGACAGCGCTCTGATTGTCAGCAATGAAACGGTGGCGCCGCTCTACCTTGAAAAAGTGCAGTCCATGTTATCCGGACTCAGGCACCAGTCCGTCATTCTTCCCGATGGTGAAAAATACAAAAATCTGGAGATATTAAATCAGATATACGACGCTTTACTGCGTAATCGATTTGATCGTAATACTACCGTAATCGCCCTGGGCGGCGGCGTCGTTGGTGATATGGCGGGCTTTGCTGCCGCCAGCTATCAGCGTGGCGTACATTTTATTCAAATACCCACCACGCTACTGTCTCAGGTTGATTCCTCCGTCGGCGGTAAAACTGGCGTTAATCATGCCCTGGGTAAAAATATGATCGGCGCTTTTTATCAGCCCAGGGCAGTGATTGCGGACACCGACACACTGGATACCCTGCCCGATCGAGAACTGTCCGCAGGCATCGCTGAAATCATAAAATACGGACTTATTTGCAATAGCGATTTTTTTGCCTGGCTGGAACAAAACATGCAGGCTCTGCTGGAACGAGACAAGAAAGCACTGAGTTACGCCATCGAAGTTTCATGCCAGACCAAAGCTGATATTGTCGCCGCTGACGAACGTGAAAAAGGGAAACGGGCCCTGCTCAACCTCGGCCACACCTTCGGCCATGCTATCGAAAATGGTTTGGGTTACGGTGAATGGCTGCACGGTGAAGCGGTTGCCGCCGGCATGTGCATGGCGGCAGTCATGTCCCGAGAAATAGGCTGGATGAGTGATGACGATGCGCAGCGCACTATCAGGCTTATTGAGCAGGCAAGATTGCCCAGCAAGGCGCCTGCAACAATGTCCACCGAAAAATTCCTGAATCTTATGTCCGTGGATAAAAAGGTACTCAATGGTGTTATACGCCTGGTGTTGATGAAGGGTATTGGTCAGTCACTGGTAACGTCTGAATACAAACCAGAAGATCTTAGCAAGGCGATTGCGCTATCACTTGCCAGCTGAACATAATAAAACTACAGCAAGCATGAACGCCCGTAAAAAATCAGAATCGCCCAGCAGCTGCAGTGGTCGCCTGGTGGCATATGCATGCAATGACAGGCAATCAATCGGCCGACGCTTTAAAGAAACACATCCGACTTACCGCAACGAATATCAGCGCGACCGTGACCGCATCATTCATTCGGCAGCATTCCGGCGCCTGGAATACAAAACACAGGTTTTCGTCAACCACGAAGGCGATTTGTTTCGCACCCGCTTAACACACTCGCTGGAGGTAGCCCAGATCGCACGCAGCATAGCTCGCGAACTGGGATTACACGAAGATTTGACTGAAGCCATCGCACTGGCGCACGATCTTGGCCACACGCCTTTTGGTCATGCAGGACAGACCGCGCTAAATAACTGTATGAAAGACTATGGCGGCTTTGAACATAACATACAGTCGTTACGCGTGGTCGATAAGCTGGAGCAGAAATACGCCGAGTTCGAAGGTCTCAATCTGACATTTGAAACACGCGAAGGCATTTTAAAACATTGCGCAATTAATAATGCGAAAAAACTGGGGGATGTCGGTCAACGCTTTATCAATAAAACACAGCGCAGCCTGGAAGCACAGTTAACCGACTGCTCAGATGAAATAGCTTATAACAATCATGATATCGACGACGGCATTCGATATGGATTGATTACCATTAACAGCTTATTGAAAATTGAATTATTCAGGGAACAATACGATATTGTGAACAAACAGTATTCAGACCTTGATGACAAAAAACTTGTCCATGAAATTATCCGCCGCATGATTAACGTTATGGTGGTTGACCTGATTGATACTTCACGGATAAATGTAACCAGTGCCGGGTTAAAGTCTATCGATGATGTGCGCAATCAAAAGCAGGAATTAATCGCGTTCAGTGACGACATGAATGAAAAGAAGCAGCAGCTTAAACAATTTCTTCGCAAGCGGCTTTATCAGCATTACCGCGTACATCGCATGACAAAGAAAGCAGCGGATGTGATCGAGGCACTGTTCAATGCATTCATGGAAGACCATAGAATCCTGCCCACGGAAGCGCTTGCACACTGCAATAAACTCAAGGAAAAGCACGGCGACATGGGTGTGGTGCGTGGCATATCCGATTATATTGCGGGCATGACGGACCGCTATGCTATTGTTGAATACGAAAGAATTTTTAATCCGCGCCAGTTATCCTTTGTCAACCTGATTCCATAACTAGCCCGAATATTTCACAGGAACACTGAAAATATCACTTAACATTATGATTATAAAAAATATAGGTATATTAGAGAACGACACAATGTATCCGGCATCGTTATGCAGCTTTTGCCAGAAAATATTTTCTTTGGATCTCAGCGGCCTTATGATTAATTTATTCTGGTATCGATTCGTCTGTAACCATGGCCATGCCCATAAAGTCATACTGAAACGAATCGATCAAACTGACTCACTGATCAATGTTAAATAAACATGGCCCCAAAACTCCGCATTCCTATGAAATCTTCGGGCTAGACTGCCGTGGCTGGCCGCATTCCGCAAAATTTCATTGATGACCTCATCACACGCAGCAATATCGTTGATGTTATTAATTCCCGCGTGCCGCTCAAAAGAAAAGGCAAGGAATATACTGCCTGCTGTCCGTTTCATAATGAAAAAACACCCTCCTTTACCGTGAGTGAAAACAAGCAGTTTTATTATTGCTTTGGCTGCCATGCCAAAGGCAATGTCATTGGGTTTTTAATGGACTATGAACATTTAAGTTATATAGAAGCTATTGAATCGCTGGCAGCTGATGCTCACCTGGACGTGCCGCATGAAGAAACCGATTATTCCAATAAAAACAGCGAGGATAAACAGCCGTTATACGATACCCTGAAACAGGCCAGCGATTTATTTCAGCAGCAGCTCAAAACATCTGAACGTGCCATTAATTACCTGAAGCATCGCGGTCTTTCCGGAGAAGTTGCCAAAATATTTAAAATTGGTTACGCCCCGGATGAATGGAACTTCCTGGGTGGCAGGCTGGGCAAGTCAAAACAGGCATTAGCGTCCCTGATTAAAACAGGTTTAGTTATTAGCAAGGATAACAATAATACCTATGACCGATTTCGTGACCGTATAATTTTCCCGATCACCGACCAGCGTGGCCGTATTATCGGCTTTGGAGGCAGGATACTCGATAAGGGCGAACCAAAGTATTTAAACTCACCGGAAAGTGCCGTATTTCACAAAGGTTATGAACTCTACGGTTTATATGAATGCAAGCAGTCCTTAAGAAGCATCGAACGCATTATAGTTGTTGAAGGTTACATGGATGTTGTCGCACTGGCACAACATGGCATCAATTATGCCGTTGCCTCACTTGGCACGGCAACGACTACAGAGCAGATTCAAAAAACATTTCGTACCACACATGAGATTGTTTTTTGTTACGATGGAGACAATGCAGGCAAAAATGCCGCCTGGCGCGCGCTGGAAAACACCTTGCCCGTGATTCGTGATGGCAAAATCGCAAAATTTCTTTTTCTTCCGGAAACAGAAGATCCCGATACAATGATACGCAAGGAAGGCAAGTCCGCTTTCGAGGCGCGCATTAAAAACGCAACAACCCTGTCTGATTTTTTATTCGATTCACTGAAGTCTGAAACTGACATCGACACAAAAGAAGGCAAAGCGCTACTTGCCAGCAAGGCGAATGCCCTGATTCAGAAAATGCACAACAGTTTATTTAAAGACCTGTTAATCGCGGAGCTTTCAACATTAGTTGGCTTAAGCCATCGGCATCTCGAAACGAAAATAGCCGCTAATACTGAAAACAGAAAACCGGCACCAGCGAAAATCAAACCTACCCGTGGCCAGCAGGTTTCCCAGCAGGTATCAAACAACAAAACACGTCTTGCCGTAGCCTTGTTAATCCAGAACCCGGCACTTGCTTCATACCATGAAGCACCTGAAAGTTTTAAGCATGCTTTTAATAAAGGTCTTCGATTGCTGTATACGTTACAGGAAACCATAAAGACTAACCCGGAAATATCTTCTGCTGCGTTGCTTGAACGTTTTCGTGGAAATGAACAGGAGGCTGCACTCAACACACTATCGATGTTACAAACACCCGAAACAGAGAATAAGCACAAAATTATTGAGATATATAAAGAAATAATTGAACGTCTAAATGCTGAAGAACGCAGTGAATATTTCAAAAACAAACTGGAAAACAATGAGCAGCTAACACAGGAAGAATGGAAAGAATATCTTAAACGACCGGGAAATTAAACGTTGACATATTTATAATTTGATGGATAATGTCTCCCAGACAGCGCTAATTTGTCTCAGATTGCGAGCGCTATATAAGAACAGCTAAAGCGAGCATCGGTACTACAAACATCGAAAACCCGCTTTAGCTAAAGCGGGTTTTTTTATGCCCGCATTGTGAGGGAACGGAGTTTTTACTTACGGCGGTATTTATTAATTAACCAGCCATAATCAATTAGCCTCCGATCCAAAGAGCACTACCTGAAACTAAACTATACCAAGATTTAGCGGCATGGTCCGCTTATACTATTAACACACTTTTAGGGTTAAGCATGAGTAATTATTTATTTACATCCGAATCTGTTTCCGAAGGCCATCCAGATAAAGTCGCTGATCAGATTTCCGACGCCATTCTTGATGCAATTTTAGAACAGGACAATAAAGCCCGGGTCGCCTGTGAAACACTGGTCAATACCGGCATGGTAGTCATTGCCGGTGAAATCACCACTACGGCCTGGGTCGACATGCAGGAAGTGGTCAGAAATACGCTAAAGGATATCGGTTATAACAGTTCAGAAATGGGCTTTGACTATGCCTCGTGCGCGGTCATCACCTCGATTGACAAACAGTCTGCTGATATTGCCGCTGGGGTAGACGAGTCAGCCGAACACGAACAGGGTGCGGGCGACCAGGGCCTGATGTTTGGCTATGCCAGCAATGAAACCGACGTTTTAATGCCTGCACCAATTACCTACGCGCATCGCCTGGTAAGACGCCAGGCGGAACTGCGTAAAAACGGCACCCTGCCATGGTTGCGTCCCGATGCCAAAAGCCAGGTCACCTTTCGCTACGTAGATAACAACCCCGTGGCGGTTGACGCCGTGGTGTTATCGACACAGCATGATCCTGACATCAATTATGAAACCCTGCGTGAGGCAGTGATCGATGAAATCATTATGCATGAACTGCCCGAAGAATGGATCAGCAAGGAGACAAAATTCCATGTCAATCCAACCGGTAAATTTGTCATAGGCGGTCCCGTGGGTGACTGTGGCCTCACCGGCCGTAAAATCATCGTTGATACTTATGGCGGCATGGCGCGTCACGGCGGTGGTGCTTTCTCAGGCAAGGACCCATCAAAAGTTGACCGTTCTGCTGCTTACACAGGCCGCTATGTCGCCAAGAATATTGTTGCCGCAGGTCTTGCAGACAAATGCGAGATCCAGGTCTCCTATGCCATCGGTGTCGCTGAGCCCACATCTATTTCCGTACAGACCTTTGGTACCGGCAAAATTGATGATGAAAAGATCGTTGAGCTTGTCCGCCAGCACTTCAATCTGAAGCCGCGCGGCATCGTAGAGATGCTGGACCTGTTACGTCCGATATACAAAAAAACCGCTGCCTACGGGCATTTTGGACGTAGGGACGTCGATTTCAGCTGGGAAAAAACCGATAAAGCAGATGCATTAAGGGACGCAGCTGGGCTATAATTACCCACACATTCTGAGGAGCGTTGCAACAGTAAGCATACTGTCAGGCTCAGAAGGAAAATCTTTCACCCGGATTTTTCAAACAACGGCGCTCATTTCTTAAATTTTTATGATTAGGAGATGAGCATGAGTGCCGTTGTTAACACCAGTTCCCACAAAGATAAAAACGCTGACTATAAGGTCGCCGACATCTCACTGGCCGAATGGGGCCATAAAGAAATCCGTATTGCTGAAACCGAAATGCCAGGATTGATGGCGTTGCGTGAAGAGTATGCCACCGAGCAGCCTTTAGCAGGCTGCCGCATTACCGGCAGTATCCACATGACCATTCAAACCGCCGTACTGATTGAAACTCTGGTCGCACTGGGTGCCGAAGTACGCTGGGTATCCTGCAACATTTTCTCAACCCAGGATCATGCGGCGGCGGCAATCGCCGACCAGGGCATCCCGGTTTTTGCCTGGAAAGGTGAAACCATCGAAGAGTACTGGTGGTGCACCGAGCAGGCGCTGATGTGGCCGGATGGCAAACTCCCCAACATGATTCTTGATGATGGCGGCGATGCAACCTTGCTGATCCACAAAGGTGTTGAGTTCGAAAAAGCAGGCAGTGTTCCGAAAGCGAAAGACGATGACAACGAAGAGTATAAAGCAATCCTCGATGTCCTGCGGCGCACTATCAAACCCGGCACAACCACGTGGCAGCATATTGCCAGCAGCGTCAAAGGTGTTACCGAAGAAACCACTACCGGGGTACACCGACTTTACGAAATGCAGGAGAAAAATACATTGCTGTTTCCGGCAATGAACGTCAATGACTCGGCAACCAAGTCTAAATTCGACAACCTTTACGGCTGCCGTGAATCATTAATCGACAGCATCAAACGCGCTACCGACGTCATGGTTGCCGGCAAGATCTGCGTGGTACTCGGCTACGGCGATGTCGGCAAAGGCTGCGCCCAGGCTTTCCGCGGCATGGGTGCAACCGTATGGGTTACCGAGGCTGACCCAATCTGCGCATTACAGGCAGCCATGGAAGGTTACCGTGTCGTGGATATGAATGATGTGGCTGCATTGGGTGACATTTTTGTTACCGCCACGGGCAATATTCATGTTATCGAACATGACCACATGGCCGCGATGAAAAACGAGGCCATAGTCTGCAATATCGGCCATTTTGACTCCGAGATTGATATCGCTTCACTTGAAAAATACGAATGGGAAGAAATCAAACCACAGGTTGACCATATAATTTTCCCTGATGGCAAGCGCATAATCATCCTGGCCAAAGGCCGGCTAGTCAATCTTGGCTGTGCAACAGGACACCCAAGTTTTGTCATGTCTGCTTCCTTCACAAACCAGGTAATGGCTCAGATCGAGTTTTACAAAAACAGTGAAAACTACGAAAACAGGGTTTACATTCTGCCGAAAAAACTTGATGAGAAAGTGGCGCGCCTGCACCTGAAAAAAGTAGGCGCCAGGTTGACAACCCTGACGCAAAAACAGGCGGATTATATCAATGTACCTGTTGATGGCCCTTACAAGCCTGATCACTACCGCTATTAATGCCGGTTCATTGTTCTTTCCTGTAGCGATAAAACTTTGTGAGTTTATGCAATGAGCACGAATAATCGATCGGCTGTCATGAGCTGCGAATTTTTCCCACCGCGCACGGAAGCCGGTGTTGAAAAATTATTGCTCGCGCAACAGTCATTAAATGATGTTATACAGCCGGAATATTATTCGGTAACATTCGGCGCGGGAGGGACTTCCCGTGACCGCACGCTTGAGATTGTTAAACTGCTGTCCGCAAATAATATCAATGTTGCACCACATATTTCATGTATCGGTTCCAGCAAACAGCAAATCAGTGAACTGTTAGCTGAATATAGAAGCCTCGGCATAACCCGCCTGGTAACCCTTCGTGGCGATATCCCTGCCAGTGGAGACACCACAAAAGAGTTGTCACATGCCAATGAGCTAGTGACTTTTATTCGTGAAACCACGGGTGACCATTTCACCATAGAAGTTGCCGCTTATCCGGAATACCATCCGGAATCACCAACGCCACAGAGTGATTTTGAATATTTTAAAAACAAAGTGACAGCGGGTGCGAATGGCGCAATAACCCAGTATTTTTACAATATCGATGCTTACAAGCGCTTTATTGACAATTGCCAGCGGGAAAATATTACAATCCCGGTCACCCCCGGCATTATGCCAATCACAAATTTTGCCAGCCTGACACGTTTTTCTGACGCCTGCGGTGCCGAAATTCCACGCTGGATACGAAAGCAACTGGAAGCTTATGCAGATGATGCTGACAGTCTGCAGGCTTTTGGTCTGGATGTCGTTGCCAGCTTATGTAACCAGCTGCTTGAATATGGCGCGCCCGGTCTGCATTTTTATACCTTAAACCAGGCAGCAAGCACAAACGCCATCTGGAACAGGCTCGCTCGCTAATACCTGTTTCGCTGTGCCTGTTACACGCATATATCATCCTGAAAGTCTTCGATGCGGTGAAACTGTACAGCTGAATGCAGATGCCTCCAGTCATCTTATACGTGTATTGCGCACAAAACTAAACAGTCCCGTAATCCTGTTTAATGGTGATGGTTTTGAATATCACTGCACAACGCTGGATGACAACGCTAAAAAAACACTGCTCTCTATTAATTCAAAAATAGCAAGTGGCAAAGAGTCCAATATAAATATCACTTTAATCCAGGGATTATCGCGCCAGCACAGAATGGAATTTACCATTCAGAAGTCTGTCGAGCTCGGCGTTAACAGAATCGTTCCTGTAATCTGCGAACGGTCAAATACAAAGCTGACAGAAGACCAGCGAATAAAAAAACTGACTCACTGGCGCAAAATTGCCATAAGCGCATGTGAACAGTCAGGCAGAAGTATTATTCCTGATTTAACTGAAATCACCGTGTTAGATAATGTAAATCAATTGTTAAACAGGGATGCATTGAAATTAGTTTTGAACCCTGAATCAAATCTATCCCTAAAACAGCTAAGTTCGCATCAGACAGCGGTAGCTGCCAGGTATGTTGAAATGTGTATCGGACCAGAGGGCGGCCTGACTAAAGATGAAATTGCTTTTTTAGAAAACAGCCAGTTTACCAATATTTGCTTTGGTCCGCGCATTCTGCGTACGGAAACAGCCGGTCCTGCGGTGATTAGTGCATTGCAAATGCTGTGGGGAGATTTTTAGGGTTGTTGACATGGTTCGTATCTCGCTGTATTTTGCGAAACTTTTTACCACGGAGACCATATTACCAGATTAAAACTAATGAGGCAGCCCTGCGCTACTACTCTGACTCAATGGACCGAACTCCTAAGCAGCAAGTTTGTCAACCATGTCCACCATGGCATCGATATCTAATATACTAACACTGGCACCGTTAATACGTACGTTTTGAGCAATCATGGGATGATCTTCTGCCGCATCACTATCAAATTTAAATTGCTCGCGGGAAAAGCTGCTTATGTGGGGTACGCCAGACATCACCAGTCCAATATACGGATGGTTAACCTCTTCACCGTCTTTCGCTACCGCATGAAGCACCGCTGCCTGTGTATTCAAATTCACTTTCGCATGCTTCATCCCACCAGCTGCTTCAAATGACAATAAAGGCACTGCTATACCATGCCATATCATATTACCAAGATACCATTCAGGTTTGTTAGCAGCGTCTTCAATTTCTTTAACGGAAAGAATTTCAGCGACTAATGCATCAGGCAATATAACATTCTGACTGCGGAGAGTAAGAATTACACATTTAATTGAGCGCGTTTGTTTTGCCATAAATTATTCTCTTTATGTTAAGGAATAAGAAGTCTTCAGGATCCTGTTAATGTTTCTGATCAGTTCATCTTCCTGGAATGGCTTGCCCAGATATTTATTGACACCGATCTCCATGGCCTTTTGTTTATGTTTACTGCCTGCTCTTGAGGTAATCATAATGATCGGAACGTTTTTCAATCTCGCATCATTTCGAACAAAACTGGTAACTTCAAAGCCGTCCATACGCGGCATTTCTATATCAAGCAGGATCAGATCAGGCACGCTTTCCTGCAGCAGGTTTGTTGCATCCACACCATCTTTAGCAAGAATTACTTCAATGCCGTAACGTTTTAGAATACGTTCAGTAATTTTTCGAATGGTAATAGAATCATCTACCACCATAATAGTTTTCAGCTCGTCTTCAGCAGCCGGCTGTATTTCGCCTGATGCATCAGCCTTGAATAAACTGTCTGCCACCGCGAGCGCAGACATTTCCAGAATAAGCACAACACGGCCATCAGCAAGAATTGTGGCACCCGCTATACCATGAACCGAACCGATTTGCAGGCCAACAGGTTTAACCACAATTTCACGCCGCCCTACAAGGTCTTCTACATGTAACGCAAAATACTTATCACCCACATGTACGAGCAGCACCGGGAATAACTTCAACTGTTTGGAATAGTTTAACTGGCTCCCTGTCAACAAGGCGCCAAGGTTCCTTAATTCATATTCAACACCATTAAATTCAAAAAGATTATTACCGTCATCATAGATCTGTTGCAGCTCAACACCTGTGACGCGGACAACACCATCAATACTTGGCAGCGGGATGGCATATACATCTTCAGCGGCACTGACCAACAAGGCCTGGTTGATCGCCAATGTTAATGGCAGACGAATTTTAAATTCTGTACTGTGGCCACGCATCGTATCTATTTCAAGCACGCCGCCAAGCTGCTTAATCTCGCTGTCGACAACATCCATGCCGACACCGCGGCCAGCAACCTGAGTAACCTCATCCGCTGTTGTGAAACCGGAATGTAAAATTAGCTGCAATGCATCACGGTCAGATAATTTTGAGTCCGCCGCAATCAGGCCCTGGTTAACTGCTTTTTGCCGGATCTTGACAGCATCAATTCCTGCACCGTCATCCTTGACTTTAATGACAATATCGGAACCCTGGCGATCTACCTGTATTGTTATTTTACCCGTTTCGTCTTTACCGAGGATTTTACGTGCTTCCGGTTTTTCTATACCGTGCGCCACAGCATTGCGTAACATATGTTCCAATGGCGCAATGATACGATCCAGTACAGTACGATCAACTTCAGTGGTTTCTCCCTGGATATCAACTTCGACTTCCTTGCCTAATTCGCGTGCAACCTGACGGACTATTCGACGCAATCTCGATGACAGCCCGCCAAAACGTACCATTCTGGTACGCATTAAACCTTCCTGAAGATCACTACTGATACGTGACTCCTGTACCAGCAGGGTTTCAGAATCACGTGTTATATTAGCCAGAATTTCATTAAGGCTGTCAACGTCCCCTGCAGTTTCACTCAAACTCCGGGTCAGTTGCTGCAATGTCGAATACTGATCCATTTCCAGCGGATCAAAATTATCATCGAAGCTGCCGCCTTCTTTCTCGTGGCCAGAACGTATCTGAATTTCCGTCTCTATTTCAAGATTCCTTAATTGTTCTTTCAGGCGGACAACGGTTTGTGACAGCTCAGAAAGGTTAAAACTAAAATCAGCAATCTGTTTTGCCATACGCGCATGAAATATATTTACCTCACCGGCGTAATTAACCAGATTGTTTAATAAATCTGAGCGAACACGAACCTGCTCCTGAGATTCCTTAAAATTTACATCTGTTGCACGTTCACCCCAGTGTGGCCTGTCTTTGTCTTCCTTTCTTTGTTTTTCTTTTTCCGGTAGCTGGTCAACTGCCCGCCCCAAAGCGAT
>JAJDNP010000156.1 GCA_022340645.1 Gammaproteobacteria bacterium
CGAACAGATTGTCGGTTAAAATGTTCTGGTTCAAGGCGTGGAACGCACGTAATAGCAGGGCTATTGCGAAGTTTTACAACGCGGAAACAGGACATTTTAATCACAAGATGTCGATTCATGACTTATTCAGAGTTTCCCTAGATGTTTAAAATATATAATTACGTATTGAGCAGATAACAACATCAGACAAAATAATTTGTTTTTATTCGCGTGCATTTGCGTTCATTTGCGGAAATAAAAACAGGAGCTAAATATGCCTAATCCAAACACAGCACAGCAACATGGGCTGGATGTGCCTAATGACACCATGTTATATGAAGTAACACGTGACATCCTGCCTATTCACTGCCCCATGCCGGGAAGCAGCCTGTGGGATTCGCATCCACAGGTGTATATTCCCGTGGAAGAAACCGGTTCTGCCAGGTGCCCCTATTGCGGTTGCGTATACCGCCTGGTTGATTGAGTCCATCCTTTGCGTATCCGCCTTATCTCTTATAATGAGTAGCCGTTTATGACTATGCATCTTCCCTCTTTTGAGAGTGCCAGAGTTCTGGTCGTCGGTGATATAATGCTGGATCGCTACTGGCATGGCGGTACTTCAAGAATTTCCCCGGAAGCGCCTGTGCCGGTTGTGCATGTCAGGGGAAATGAAGAGCGTGCCGGCGGTGCCTGTAATGTCGCGTTAAATATCGCGACATTGGGCGCGAAGTGTACCGTGATGGGGTTATGTGGTAATGATGAAGCCGCGAGTACCCTGGAAAAAATACTGGAAAATGCCGGTGTCAATCCGCAGTTTGTGCGCATGCCGGAAAACGCCACTGTTACCAAGCTGCGCGTGATGAGTCGGAATCAACAGTTAATGCGGCTGGATTTCGAAGACGGTTTTATCGGCCGAAATCTTACTGGACTGGAAAAAGCATTTGCAGCGCAGCTGCCGCATCACAATATCGTGGTGTGCTCGGATTATGGAAAAGGCAGTTTGCGCAGTGTCAGCCGATTAATCGAATTATGTAATGAAAAGAATATTCCGGTACTGGTTGATCCAAAAGGCAACGATTTTGAAAAGTACTCCGGTGCCAGCCTGATTACACCAAACCTGGCAGAATTTGAAGCCGTTGCGGGTGTCTGTGAAACCGAGGATGACCTGGTTACAAAAGCAAACACCCTGACAGCGAAGCTTAATATTGACGCTTTGCTGGTGACGCGAAGTGAACACGGCATGAGTTTGATACAACGGGGATATGCACCGGTGCACATGCCGACACAGGCAAAAGAGGTGTTCGATGTTACCGGTGCCGGTGACACCGTGATTTCAACGCTCGCCGCATCATTAGGCGCAGGCCTGTCGCTTGAGCGTGCCATGGCGCTGTCTAATCTGGCTGCAGGTGTCGTTGTCGCCAAGTCAGGTACTGCCAGCGTTAGTCTCAAAGAGCTGGAAAACGCGATTGAACAAAACTCATCGAATACCGAGCACGGTGTGCTGCAGGAGGCTGAACTATACCCGTTGCTGGAACGCTGCCGCTCACGTGGTGAAACTGTTGTCATGACAAATGGCTGTTTTGATATTCTGCATGCCGGTCACGTAACCTACCTGGAGCAGGCCAGTGCACTGGGTGACCGCTTACTGGTGGCGGTTAATGTCGATGACACCGTGCGCCGTTTAAAAGGCAAAGATCGGCCTGTTAATAAACTGGAAAATCGTATGCGCATGCTGGCGGCCTTGCGATGTGTCGACTGGGTGGTGGCGTTTAGCGAAGATGAGCCAACACGGTTGATCTGCGAGGTGGCTCCCGATATTTTAGTGAAAGGCGGGGATAATGATCCCGATAAAATCCCGGGTGGAGACTGTGTGCTTAAAGCCGGTGGCCAGGTAATGGTGCTGACTTATGTCGATGGGATTTCCACGACTAAGATAATTGATTCAATAAAAGAAAAAAATATAAAAAATCAGTAGGTTCGAATTTATTCGGACTATGTGAGCAGCGGAACTTTATTCCGCGATCGCATGCAAAGATGTAGGCCGGGATAAGGCACGTTCCCGGCAATTCTCAAAAGCCTGCAACGCCGTCGCTTATGCAAGCCTGATCACAGGTTCGACAATTCGGACAACGGTGCCCATGTTGCAGTCATCGTCCGAATTGTCGAATCTACTATATATGGCAATTTTTAAATAGCAGCAGCAAACAGAATAAACACATGTATTTTAACAAGGTAAGAACAAACAATGACTGTTGCTGTTAATGTTGACGTTGATGTACTGGTGATCGGTGGCGGGATTGCCGGTTTATGGACGCTGGCGCGGTTGCAGCAGGCGGGTTATAAATCAGTGCTGCTTGAATCCCGGGCACTCGGTGCAGGACAGACGCGCTACGCCCAGGGCATTATCCACGGTGGAACCAAATACGCATTAACGGGCAAGTTAACCGCTTCATCGGAATCGCTGGCGGACATGCCATCAAGATGGCGTGCCTGTTATGAAGGTAATGGTGAGCTGGATTTAACCGGGTCTGAGCTGCTTTCCGATGCACATTACCTGTGGTCAACCACCAGCCTGACATCACGCATATCCGGTTTTTTTGCCAGCAAAGTGATGCGTGCCAGGTCAACCGAGCTGGATAAAAAAGCTTTACCTGCTGTTTTTCAGCATAAAGATTTCCATGGCCAGTTTTATCGCCTGGATGAGCCGGTGTTCGATGTGCTCAGCGTGATACATGCATTGGCAGAGCCCAGGAAGCAGTCTATCCTGATGATTGATCCGGCATCACTTGCACCTGAAAACTCCAGGCTGGCAGTGAAGTCACAATGGGGTGTAAGTTACCTGTTTCATTACCGGAAAATAATATTGATTGCTGGTGAGGGTAATGAAAACCTGCTCGCGCTGTTTGGTTGCAAACAACCGAAGATGCAACGCAGGCCATTGAAGATGGTGGTAATGCGTGGTGGACCAGGCTGTGCGCTGAACGACATGATCTACGCGCATTGTTTAGGCGCTTCGGTTAATCCCAGGATAACCATTACTTCTCACCGCGACAGCCAGGGTAACATTGTCTGGTATATGGGTGGGCAGCTGGCTGAAGACGGTGTTAATAAAAGCGATGCCGAGTTAATCGGCGCCGCCAAAAGTGAATTAAACGACCTGATACCCTGGCTCGAGTTAAACGGCGCCGAGTGGGGTGTGCTCGAAATCAACCGCGCTGAAATCAAAAAACCCGGGACAACACGTCCGGATAGTTTCTCAATTGAAGTTAACAATAACATCATTACCGCGTGGCCGACAAAGCTGGCCTTATCACCTGCACTGGCTGATGCCCTGTTAGAAAAATTGGACCAGGCAAACACCATGTTTAACCCTGATCTATATTTACCGGACTGGCAGCAGCCGGTTTATGCTGATTTCCCATGGAATGAAGAAGCATGCTGGAAGACTGTATCGGACGGTGACATGTGATGTTGAAGCGCTCCCTGGGATCTACCGGTCTTGATGTCAGCGTGCTGGGACTTGGCACGGTAAAGATCGGCCGTAACCAGCAGGTGAAATATCCAGCAGGATTTGAGTTGCCGGATGACAGGGCGGTTATAGAGCTGTTCGAGCTGGCGCGGTCACTGGGTATTAATCTGATCGATACCGCACCGGCTTATGGCAGCAGCGAGCAGCGTTTAGGCGAGCTGCTGCCGGGGCGTGATGACTGGGTAATTGTAACCAAGGTCGGCGAGAATTTTGTGGATGGCCAGTCGCGATTTGATTTTTCATATGATTATACGATCAACAGCGTCGAACGGAGTTTAAGAAAATTAAAACGTGATGTCATCGATGTCGTGCTGGTGCATTCCGATGGCAATGATATGGCGATCATTAACCATGAGCCGGTATTTGACGCCCTGAATCAACTCAGGAGCAAAGGCCTGATCAGGGCTTATGGCATGTCCAGTAAAACAGTGGCAGGCGGCTGCTGGACGGTGGAGAACTGCGATGTGGTAATGGCAACGGCAAACCTGGAGTACGACGAGGAACGCCCGGTACTGGAACTGGCGGCAAAATTAAACAAAGGAGTCATTATTAAAAAGGGTCTGCAAAGCGGCCATGCCGACAGTGCGTCTGGCGGTGGCGGCGTGGATAAGGCATTCAGGCATATATTAGGCCTGCCGGGTGTCAGCAGCATGATTGTCGGTACAATTAATCAGTCACACTTGCAGGATAATGTTGCAATTGTTAATGATATTTTGTCAGCCTGAATCGATATGAAGTATCTTATGCCGATGGCTTTTAACTTATCTGATGGAACATATGACGACTGAGCACACCAATTCACTTACCCGGCGGTATCTTATTGTCGGACCATCATGGATTGGCGACATGGTAATGGCGCAGTCCCTGTTCATTACACTCAGGCAACTATACCCTGGCTGCGTGATAGATGTGCTGGCCCCGGCGTGGTCACTGCCAATTATAAAACGTATGCCGGAAATTAACCGGGGTATCGCGGCAGATGTTGGCCACGGTGAATTTTCTTTTTTTAAACGGCGCGCGCTTGGCTCAAGTTTGAAAGCCGAAAAATATACGCATGCGATTGTTATTCCGCGTTCATGGAAGTCGGCACTGGTGCCTTTTTTTGCCGGTGTTCCGGTAAGAACCGGCTATAAAGGTGAAATGCGTTTCGGTCTGCTCAATGATATTAGAAAACTGAACAGGGACCTATTAAAACAGACCGTGCAAAGATATGTTGCGCTCGCTTACCCGAATGACTTGCAGCAGGCACCGGTCATACCTTTTCCACGGTTGCAGGTAGATAAAAACAATCAGGCCCGGTTACTCGATAAACTCGGGTTGAAGCTGGACAAGCCCGTGGTGTGCATGATGCCCGGCGCTGAATATGGTCCGGCAAAACAGTGGCCGCTGGAATATTATGCAAAGCTTGCTGTTTCATTAACTGATTCCGGCTGGCAGGTCTGGTTGCTGGGGTCTGTTAAGGATAAAGCTGCAGGCGGCAGCATTGCAAATGGCAATAGCGAGATCGTTAACCTGTGCGGTAAAACGCAGTTAGTCGATACGGTGGATTTACTGGCCTGCGCGAAATCGGTGGTGAGTAATGATTCGGGTTTAATGCATGTCGCAGCCGCCGTTGGCGTGGATATTAACGTGATCTACGGTTCATCGACGCCTGATTACACGCCGCCACTAACCGACGATGATAAGAAAAAAATCTTTTATTTGCGGCTGTCCTGCAGTCCATGCTTTAAAAGAGTTTGCCCGCTGGGTCATACAAACTGCCTGAAAGAAATCGGATATGGTGAAATTTATAGAACAATTACTGGCAAATACGAAAAATAAACCACAGGAAGTTTACGCCGGGGTTTGTGTTTTTTGTGCGACGATTATGGGTACCTCTGTCGGGGGTGTTGCCAGTACTGCTGCTGCCCTGTTGTTAATTGCCAGTTTTTTTGTGATCAAACAGTGGCGTACGGCGTGGAGGCAACTGGCGAAAAATGAAAAATTACTGATGATTTGCCTGGCCCTTTATGCCCTGTCCGGCATGATCGCAGTCATCAATGTCCAGGATATGGATGAATATATTAAAGATCTTGAAAGATATGTACGGTTTGGCCTGGCGATCCCTGTCTATCTGTTCTTAAAATATTACAACATGTCATTGATGAAATACCTTTATGCGGGTGCTGTCGTCTCCGGTCCTTTTTTGCTGATGGTGGCTTTACCGGGCTATCTTGAACATCCTGAATTACCTGCGCACGGTGAATATCATCATATTATTTTTGGCGCAGTCGCCATGCTGAATGCAGGCATAATGCTTTCCATGCTGTTGACACTGAGACTGAATAACCTCATGAAAATCGTTATTACCATTTCCATGTTATGCGGTTTTATCACGACCGTGCTGTCACAGTCACGAGGTGTCTGGCTGGTATTGCCCCTTTATCTATTACTTGTACTGTATTACTCATACAGGCGGTCCAGAACAAGGTTTGTCGGCATGATAATAGTATTGACCGTTATGGCGGTACTCCTGCTGGTGTCCCCGGCTGGCGATATTGTGAAAAGCCGGGTCAGTGCCGGGGTGGATGAGGTAACCGCCTTTTATTCGAAAAATCAGTATATTTCATCACTGGGGACCAGGCTGGCGATGTGGGAGATTGCCATCGATGTATGGCAACGGCATCCTGTTATTGGTACCGGTCCGGGTGATTTTGACGAGATAATAAAAAAATTACAAAGTGAAGGACAATATGTTGGTATGGAAGTGCATGAAAGTACGCACAACATTTACATGCAGGCGCTGGTCAATGCCGGTACATTCGGCCTGGTTACCATGCTGCTGGCTATCATCATTATGCCGCTAAAAATATTTATCAGATCGATCAGGGCGCAACCGGCACAATCATTGGCAGGTATTGTTTTAGTCTTGTTATACGCCACGCTGGGTCTGGGTGAATCATGGACCTTACGGCTATCTATTTTGTCCGTGTATATCATATTTCTGATAACGATCGTCTCAAGTCTTTACTTGCCGCAGAGTAAGGTTCGTGAGAGGTTATAGTAAACGTAATATTTTATTCGATGAAATCATGGTATATGAATCCATGAATACAACACTTTAATTTTTAGTAAGCATAGTCAGATAGTATTATTAGAAATAATCGTTATCAGAAACAGACTAATGAAAATTCTTTTTATTAATTCCAGAAGCCCAGACTATATCGAAGACCAGCTGTTTTCAGGATTGACCGAGTTACTCGGTAAGGAATCAGTCACTGCGTACCCGGTAAATTCTTATTTCTATTATGAAAGGAAGGCCTATCCGCGCAACATGGGAAAGTGTCGAAGCATTGGGGATTTTATTTTAGATAAGCTGACACTGGGCAAAGAGTTGAAAGCTTTCGAGTATGACCTCGTTGTTATCGGTTCGACCAAGCGGGACACATTTGAGAATTTTATGGAGATAACACCTTACCTGCCAAAACATATACCGGTAGTTTTTGTCGATGGCGGGGATTTTCCTGATATTGGCGGAGATGCCAGGCGGCTTGGCTTCGAGACCCTGTATCGCGAGGTAGCTGACAATTACAAGTTTAAAGCGATCTTTAAACGAGAATATCTTGTGGCTGAACGTTATCCGGATAATGCCTTTCCATTGCCCATGTCGTATAAACCGCAGCCGATTGAGCTGCCGATTGACAAGCAGTACGAGGTTACCTGCTGGTGTGTTGAATCTGATCCGGTTCGCACCAGGGCGCTTGCTATCCTGGAAAACCTGTACGACTGTAGAGCAAATGGTACAACACGTGGTCAGACGTTCAGGAATTACAAGCGCAAAGGCCTCGGCTATCTGAAAGAGCTAGGCAGCAGTCGCATCGCCTGCAACTTTCGCGGTGTTGGCTGGGATACCCTGAGATACTGGGAAATTCCGGCAGTGCAGTCACTAATGGTCAGCCAGAAACCGCAAATCGTTATACTGGATAATTTTGTGCATGGTGAGCATGTACTGTTCTGCAAGGATGACCTGTCTGATCTGACTGCGCTGCTTGATTATTATCTTGCCCACAATGATGAAGCAGAAGCTCTTGCCGCTGCCGGCAGAGAGCATTTATTGAAGCATCATACCAATATCCGGCGTGCCGAGTTTTTCCTTGAAAACATAAAAGATTAGTCCACAGATGAATTCAGATAAACACAGATGCTTGAAGGAAAAAATATATTATCTGTGTTCATCTGTGGATTACATCAACAAATCTGTGTGAGGAAAGTAGGGTGCAATAAGTGCAGCGCATTGCACCACGTAGTTACCTCTGGATAATTATTGTTTTCGGCGCAATGCCCTTTGGTTATTATGCCCTAGGTGCTGATAATCATCGATGCCGAGTAATGCGGCAGGAAATAACCGGTTACATTGTGCAATAACAATCATCCGCATGGACGCGAGTGTTGAGCCACCATGGATGGTTTCACTGCGTCTTATTGCATAATGTAACTGGTTATTGTCTCCACCCGGGTAAAGTTTTTTGTTATTAACTGTATTACTGGAAATATCATTGTGCACCGTAGTCATGAGATAACAGTTTAAGGTACTCGTTCTCCAGGTAACGGGTAACAACATCTTCCTGGAACAGCTGCTGTGCTCTCTGTCTTGCGTTCCTGCCGAATGTCGCCAGCTTCGCACGATCATTCATCAGCTCCATGATATGCTGGAGGTAGCCGTTCATGTCATTTTGTGCAACAAAGTAGCCAACGGTGCCATGCTCCGTTGAGTCCGCCAGCAGTTCCGCCTGGGCGTTATCGACATTGCTCATATGGGAGATAACAGGTTTACCGTGAATCATTGCTTCGGCGATATTCATACCGAAGGTTTCGCCTTCAATGCGGTAGTGCAGCAGTAAGTCAATGCTGTTATAGAAACCGGAGATGACGGTTTCATCGGTGGTGGCGTCGATCAGCCTGATCCGGCTGTTTTGCCGTGCCGCGTTTCTCATGATTTCAGAACCGGCCAGCACCAGCAGAAAGACATTATTGCCAGGGATACGGTTAAAGACATCGAGGATGAAATTATCGTCGGCAAGATCGGGTCTTGATATTCTCCCTGCGACAAAGGCGTCATCGGGTATCCCCAGCCGGTTGCGGATCGCCCGCTCGCTGGCAGGCTTTTTGATCGGGTTGTATAGCACGTTGCCTTTGGCGCCGCTCCAGGGAGATTTCTTTAACAGCCAGTGGCTGACGAAATAAACTTTTGCCATGCGGTTGAAATAGCTGTCTGCAGCCGGGTAGCCAAAAATGTTGGTTTCAACACAGACAGTTGACTGCGGCACTAAAGCAATCAACTGATCAAAAAAAGGCTCCCATTTACCGCGATTGAAATGTACGATATCCGGGGAAATCGTGTTAACAGCTTTTGCGAAGTTTTTTGCCTGTCCTTCGAATACACAGTCGTTGCCGAGTAGTTTTATAAAGTCGGGTAACCGGGCGCGGCTGGAAATATACCGGTTATAAAAACGTTTTTTTGCCTTTGCTGAAAACCGGCTTTGCAGCAGGTGGCGATAATATTTACTGCGCGAACTGCTTTTGTAGATGAACAGGTATGGTTTGAACCTGTTGCGATCGAGGTTTTCACAAAATGTCAGGATTGCCTTTTCAGTGCCGCCGTAACCCGCCTGGTTGAGGTGAAAGAGAATTTTTATCGGCATGAGCAATCAGGAGAATTTGTTGATTGTTCTAAATGATTTTTATTGATCTGTTATTCTGATAACAGCTTGATGACTTCAGTTTCATCCTTTTTTACTGCTACATAATTTGGACCAAAAAAGTTTTCATCGTCCAGCTCGTAGTCTTTAAATTCAAACTTTTTCTGGTAGAGTTTGTCAACGACATACCCCGGGTCGTTGAATAGCAGATAGAAGTCACGTAGCAGGAACCTGGTAATGATAATAATTTTACCGTACTC
>JAJDNP010000165.1 GCA_022340645.1 Gammaproteobacteria bacterium
CAAACCCTATTTCTAATTTAACTAATGGCACATGTCTACCTGGTGCGCCTTTCCCTTCAGGTAATGCATTAGCAACAGGTGCAGGCTGTTTGGGTGGCGCCAGCGGTGCTGGTTTTGGCTGGGATGACATGACTGTTTTTAAAATTGGGTATCAGTTTGACGTTGGTAATAATACCTACCGTGTAGGTTACAGTCACGGTTCTCAACCTATCCCAGAATCACAGACGTTATTCAACATATTGGCGCCGGCAGTTATTGAAGATCACTTTACTGCCGGTATGACAATGAAAATGCCTAATAACCAGGAGTTTAATCTGGCCTTTATGTATGCACCTAATAATTCTGTGAAAGGCGCGAACCCATTTGATGGCGGCGCTACTTCAATAGAAATAGAAATGTCGCAATGGGATATTCAGGCAGGATGGGCCTGGAGATACTGAGTCAGGTTTATCTGGCGTGATAAAAAAGGCCCCGTACGGGGCCTTTTTTTTACTGGAAAAGTTATTTAGCAGAAGGTGGATATAAATTCATGTCGTAAATATTATTGACGGGAAACGCAGTAACTGAATTAAGGGTTATGGTGTTGGGTGCATTTATATTTTCAATAAATGCGTTCAGGTTATTCTATATAAGAATATAATAACTTATTGAGTTATTGATTGTTTTTAAGGCGTTCCGTAGCTGAATAATGCTTGCAATTAGATAATAAAATATATAGTGTGTGCTCCTGCTTCATTATTGAGGGGGTTATTTGCAGGTAACATCATTTCATGCATGTTAACTAACTGAATGAAGTAAAAAAGTACTAATAAATAAACCGGGAGTAACAAATATGTTAAAACGTTCTATCTTGCTGCATGCAGCCACCATGGTCTTTGCAGGCCTGATCGCGAGTACGGTTTACGCTGCTGATCTGGTCAAACCTTTTATTCTTGCCAATAGCGCATCGGGTGATGTTGCTTCTGTCGCCGCTGCCACCAAAAAGAAACTGACTGGCGCCGGTTTCGAAATAGTTGGCTCTTATTCACCTTATGATGGAGTTGAAGCTATTGCTTTCACCAGTAGCGAACTGAAATCAGCTGCTACTAAATCAGAGCGCGGTGGTTACGGTGCGGTCATGCGTGTCTCTGTTACAAAAGTCGGCAATAATATTGAGGTCGCTTACACTAACCCGATTTACTGGGCAAATGCTTACCGAATGGCCAGCAACCTTGATGGTGTTTCAGCCAAGTTAAAATCAGCACTGGGCATGCAGAAGCAATTCGGTACCGGTGACAAAAAGCTGACTGCAGAGGATATGCGTGAATATCACTATACCGTGCTGATGGAATATTTCGATGATCCGAGTGAACTGGCAAGCTACACTAGCCATGCAGAAGCAGTGAAAGCTATCGAAGCCAACCTGGCTGCTCATAAGGGTGGCACATCAGAGGTATACAAAGTCAACGTTGGTAAGGATCCGGAAGGCAAGGAAATGACCCTGATTGGCGTCGGTCTTGGTGGTACAAGTGATAAAGACTGCAGCAGTGATAAATACATCATGTCAAGAATTGATAAAAGCGATCCTCGTCACTCAGCGCACCTGCCATATGAAATGCTGGTCTACGGCAGCGATGTTGAAGCACTGTATGGACGTTTCCGTATCGCTATAAGCTGGCCGCACCTGCCTATGATGGCAAGTGAAACCGGTGCAACTTTTATGAGCATAATGTGTGCTCCGGATTCTATCAAGGATGCACTTAAAAAAGCTGCGGGTGGTAGTGAAGATTTTTAAGTAAAATCATATCCCGCAGTTTGCTGAAGGACCCCGCGTTAGCGGGGTTTTTTTGTTTGATGATTGTTATAAACGTAAAAATTCATACTTGCGTAAGGCAGGGTTATTGATTAGATTATTCTTATATTGGGATTGTTCTAAGCATCCTGATATGATGGTTTCAAGGTTTGTCTCGATGCCATTTGATTAATACCCTGTCGCTCAGAAAGCGCGGCGGGGCAATCTGGAATAACATGTAATGTTACAGGTAAAAGCTAAGAGGTTGATTATTGCTGCAGTTGCAGCAATGGCATTGCTAAGTATGGCAGTGCAGGCTGGCGAAATGAAGCCATTCATACTGGCATCAATTACCTCTGGCAACCTCAAAGATCAGTCTGATAATGTGAAAAAGGCCCTGAGTAATGCTGGTTTTGAAATAGTTGGCGAATACTCTCCCTACACTACAGCGCACATTATTATAGTTACAAATAAAGACTTGCTAAAAATGGCGGCCGCACAGGAACATGGCGGCTATGCAGCGGTGGCGCGAGTTTCTATCACAAAAGTTGGTGAACAACTGCAGCTTGCATACACCAACCCCGCTTATATGGCGGCAGCCTATCATGTGGATGGTGATGTCGACGCAGTCTATAAAGCGCTTAAAACAGCATTAGGATTTATCAGGGAGTATGGTTCAGAAGATGGTCTCGATGAGGATGATCTAAAGGATTACCACTATACGCTTGGTATGGAGCGCTTCGATGATTACTATAAACTCGCTGTATATAACAGTCACAAGGAAGCCGTTGCTGCTGTTGAAAAAAATCTGGCTGCACATGCAGGCGGCGCCAGCAAGGTATACCGGATTGATATTCCTGGAGATAAACAGACCTTGTTCGGTGTTGCGCTATCGTCCAAAACAACAGGCAATAAATATATGGATGATAAATTCATCATGACAGAGATTGATTTCAAGAATCCACGTTCGACTGCGCATCTCCCCTATGAAATTCTGGTAACAGGTAAAAACGTTGAAGCATTGCATGCCCGTTTTCGTATTGCTATTAACTTCCCTGATTTAAGCATGATGGGTGCTAACAGCTTTATGAATATCATGCCGTCACCTGACGCAATCAGAAAATCACTGACATTGGTGGCCGGTGGCAAATTGGGGCAGGATTTCTAATTTAATATTATCGCCGGGTGTAACAATGCTGGATGTTTCAAAACGTCATATTGAAAAAAGTTTACAGGCAATATTTTTAATCACGCACAGGCGCCAGGTTCGCAGAGAAAACTGACTGTATTTGAAAATGAAACATGGGTTATGAAAGACATTACTGTCTACAACTAGTCTTTTTATAAACAAACGTGCTTTCTTGTCGAACCTGGCGCCTGTGCGAGAATTCTTTATGCTTGAATAAAGTTCTAAAAACCTTCCTTTTAGGTCCAGTTTTACAGTTTTCTAATAAAACACAGGTTTATATGTCTGCGATTCAGTCATATCTCAAAATTGTTCGTGAAATTTGCTGGATAACCGTTTAGAATTATCGGTTCGCTCAACAGGCAGAAACTTTTTGGTATTTGAAAAAGCCCATGATTTATAAGGCTTTTTTTGAAGTTTAGTTAATTATACAAGTGAGATAGAAATAACAGTGGAATTGACCGGCGCAGAAATTATTATTGAATGCCTGAAAGCCGAAGGTGTGGATTATGTTTTCGGTTACCCTGGCGGTGCAGTGCTGCACATCTATGATGCTTTCTACAAGCAGGATGATGTGCAGCATATTCTTGTCCGTCATGAGCAGGGTGCAACGCATGCAGCAGACGGTTATGCAAGAGCAACCGGCAAACCGGGCGTGGTGCTGGTAACCTCAGGCCCCGGCGCAACCAATGCAGTCACTGGCATTGCAACTGCCTACATGGACTCCATTCCGATGATTGTTATTACCGGCCAGGTCCCCAAGCACCTGATTGGCAACGATGCTTTTCAGGAAGTTGACGCTGTCGGTATTACGCGTCCTATTGTTAAGCACAATTTCTTAATTAAGGATGTTCGCGATATCGCGACAACCTTCAAGAAGGCGTTCTATGTCGCCACGACCGGCCGTCCTGGTCCAGTGGTTATTGATATTCCAAAAGATATCACCGCGGAAAGAGTTGAATTTGAATATCCGTCAATAATCGAGATGCGTTCATACAACCCGACGTTTAAAGGCCACACTGGTCAAATCAAGCGTGCGGTTGATCTGATTCTGTCAGCCGAGCGCCCGATGCTCTACACCGGTGGCGGCGTGATTCTGGGTGATGCTGCTGAACAACTGCGTACCCTGACACGTAAACTGGGTTACCCGATTACGCAAACCCTGATGGGTCTTGGCGCATTTCCGGCCAGCGACCCGTTATCGCTGGGCATGCTGGGTATGCACGGTACCTATGAAGCCAATATGGGTATGCATCACAGTGACGTTTTAATTGCAATCGGTGCGCGTTTCGATGACCGTGTTACCGGCAGCCTGGAAAAATTCTGTCCGTATGCAAAAATTATTCATATCGATGTTGATCCGTCGTCTATTTCGAAGAATGTAAAAGTCGATATACCAATTGTTGGCCAGGTTGCACCGATACTGGATGCCATCAATAACCTGCTCGACAGTACGGCTAAACAGCCTAATAAAACCGCGATAAAAAACTGGTGGCAGCAGATAAATGAATGGCGCGCCAAAGACTGTCTTAACTATGATCGTAACAGCGACATCATCAAACCGCAGTTCGTTGTTGAAGAACTGTTCAAGGCAACCAACGGTGAAGCCATAATTACTTCAGATGTCGGTCAGCACCAGATGTTTGCCGCACAATATTACGGATTCGACCGGCCCCGGCAATGGATTAATTCCGGTGGCCTTGGCACCATGGGCTTCGGCCTGCCTGCCGCCATGGGGGCGCAGCTGGCGTATCCAAATGAAATGGTTGCCTGTATTACCGGTGAATCCAGTATCCAGATGTGCATACAGGAACTTTCTACCTGCCGGCAGTATGGCTTGCCGTTAAAGATTATCAACCTGAATAATGGCTACATGGGAATGGTGCGCCAGTGGCAGGAGTTCTTCTATGAAAAACGTTATGCCATGTCTTATTTTGATGCTTTGCCGGACTTCGTTGTTTTGGCGGAAAGTTATGGGCATGCTGGGATAAAGGTTGAGAAACCGGAAGATGTGCGTCCTGCACTGGATGAAGCATTCAAGCAAAAGGACCGCCTGGTATTTCTTGATTTTATAGTTGATCCGGAAGAAAACGTTTATCCGATGATTCCAGCCGGCGCCGGTTTGAATGAGATGATTCTGGTGTAACTGAGACTTTATGTGAATTCGTAAAATGAGACATATCATATCCATATTATTAGAAAATGAATCTGGCGCGCTGTCACGTGTTGCCGGTTTGTTTTCTGCGCGTGCTTACAACATCGAATCATTAACTGTGGCGCCAACGGATGATCCTTCGCTATCGCGTATGACGCTGGTAACAACAGGCAGTGATGAAATCGTTGAACAGGTATGTAAACAGCTGAATAAATTGATTGACGTCGTAAAACTGGTGGATTTAACCAGGGACCTCCATGTTGAGCGTGAATTAATTCTGGTTAAGGTCAGAGCTGAAAATGAGCAGCGTGATGAAATCATGCGTCTGGCGGAAATTTTCAACGGCCATATTATTGATTTAACGGACAGGACTTACACGCTGGAAGTCACCGGTGATAGCGCAAAAATTGATGCAGTTTTAAAGGCGCTGGAAAATATTCCCATACTTGAAGTTGTTCGTTCAGGTCAACTTGGCATGGGTCGCGGCGCCATGGGAATAGTTTGATTACCCGGCCTAATGCTATTCAGAGCGGTTATGTATCACAGTATACTAATAGTGCTCATGAAAAGGACAGCCTTCATGCAAGACACGCTGTGAATATGTCCATATAAGTTCGGCATCCGCATCCCTGCGGCTGACGGTCTTGAATGAAGGCTGTCCTTTTCATCTGACCCAGTAATTTAGTAGAACAACAACAGATTTTTAATTAAAACATTTGCGGACCAGGTAACAATGAATATTTATTACGATAAAGATTGCGATCTTTCTATCATTCAAAACAAAAAAGTTTGTATCATCGGTTATGGCTCACAGGGTCATGCGCATGCTAATAACCTGCAGGAATCTGGTGCTGAAGTATGTGTTGGTTTACGCCAGGGTTCTTCCTCTGCAGCGAAAGCAGAAGCTGCCGGTATAGCTGTTAAGTCGATTGGAGATGGTGTTTCATGGGCCGATGTTGTTATGGTGCTGGCGCCGGATGAGCACCAGGCGGCACTCTATAAAGAGCAAATAGAGCCAAATATCAAGCAGGGTGCAGCCATGGCGTTTGCCCATGGTTTTAATATTCATTTTGGCGCCATTACTCCCCGTGCCGACCTGGATGTCATCATGATTGCACCCAAGGCACCGGGTCATACCGTACGCAGTGAATTTGTCAAAGGCGGCGGTATTCCTGATCTGATCGCAATTGCCCAGGATGCCACGGGCACCGCAAAAGACGTTGCCCTGTCTTATGCGTCAGCTATTGGCGGCGGCCGTACCGCGATTATTGAAACCACCTTCCGTGAAGAAACTGAAACCGACCTGTTCGGTGAGCAGGCGGTATTATGCGGTGGCACCACGGCACTGGTACAGGCTGGTTTTGAAACCCTGGTTGAGGCCGGTTATGCACCGGAAATGGCCTATTTTGAATGTTTGCACGAGCTGAAACTGATTGTCGACCTGATGTACCAGGGCGGTATTGCTGATATGCGCTACTCTATTTCCAACACCGCTGAATACGGTGATGTAACTCGTGGCCCGCGCATTATTAATGACAGCACCAGGGCGGAAATGAAGAAAATCCTGGGTGAAATACAAAGCGGCCAGTTTGCTAAAGAATTTATTGACGAAATGCATTCCGGCGCTAAAAACCTGGAAGCTTTACGCAAAAAAGGTCGCGAGCACCAGATTGAAGAAGTGGGTGCACGTTTACGCAGCATGATGCCATGGATTAAAGCCAACAAGATTGTTGATAAAAGCAAAAACTAGTTTCAACGTATGCTCTGGCTAACTAAAAAAGGGCTGTATGGCCCTTTTTTATTCTTAACAAGATTAAAAAACAACTTATCCGCAAATGAACGCAAATGTTTAAAAAATGAAAATCTTTTATTTGCGTTTTTTGCGTTCATTTGCGGACGTATAAAATTTTTTTTCGTTAGACGATACAGCTTGACTAGGATATTCTTAGCGTTATGGAAACAATAGAAGAACAACCCGTTAAAAAGCGTCGGCGTGGCATTTATTTACTGCCTAACCTGATTACTACCGCGGCATTATTCGCCGGTTTTTATGGCATTGTTGCGGCGATGCAGGGCAAGTTTGAACAGGCATCCGTGGCGATATTTATTGCCATGATTCTGGATGCGCTTGACGGGCGGGTGGCGCGTATGACCAACACGCAATCCGAATTCGGTGCAGAATACGACAGCCTGGCGGATATGGCTTCATTTGGACTGGCGCCTGCGCTGGTGATGTATGAATGGTCATTGTCATCACTGGTGAATGTGAGTTCTAACATGGGAAAGCTTGGCTGGTTAGCTGCTTTTCTGTATGTTGCCTCGGCCGCCCTAAGGCTGGCGCGTTTTAATACCAGGGCGAGCAGTACCGATAAACGTTATTTTCAGGGATTGCCAAGTCCGGCAGCGGCCGCGGTGGTTGTTGGTTTTGTCTGGGCCTGCTTTGATAATGGTATCGAAGGCGCCTCTGTTGCCTTGATCGCTCTGGCCGTTATTGTATTTGCCGGACTGATGATGGTAAGTAATATCTCTTATTACAGTTTCAAGCAGATTGATTTTCACAACAAGGTGCCGTTTATGGCAATGCTGGTGGTGGTGATGATTTTTGTATTCACATCAATTGACCCGCCAATTAACCTGTTCGGCGGTTTTATGATTTACGCATTGTCCGGGCCGGTGATTAGTATTTACCGCCGCATTAAAAAGCGCAGCAGAACCGAACAATAAAAACAACAGTCCGCGAAGAACGCAAATTTCGCGAAGGGTTTAAATCTATAAGAACTTTTCTTTGCGTTTGTTTGCGTTCTTCGCGGACTACCAATGTTTTTAG
>JAJDNP010000169.1 GCA_022340645.1 Gammaproteobacteria bacterium
GGAAAACCGGTAAAGGTGGTGATCAACGATAACCGGTACGCGGCGAACATCACGGCGATTTCCTATGAGCCGGTAGAGATTAATAAGGGGGCGGGAATTGGCGGAGAACAGCGCTATACAGTGGAAGCAGGGTTTTTCACGGACGGGGGTTCGATGCCAGTTGGTAAAAAGGCCAGCGTGGTGATTGAATAATACTGCAGGTTCGAATTTATTCGGACGCTACAAAAATATTGGCGACGGGTCCGAATAAATTCGAACCTGCAACAATATGTAAAATGACATTGAACTCAAAAAAATGTTATGAACTGACTATGCCACGTTCTGCCGGCAGCTTGAAAGACAGCACGGTGGCAGCCAGCAGGAAAGCGCTGGACCACCACAGGCAGCCTGCCAGTCCCTGCGTCTGGTACGCCCAGCCGGAGAGCACGGTTCCGGCCAGGCGGCCACCGGCATTTGCCATGTAATAAAACCCCACGCTCATTGCCACCTTGTCGGCATCCGAATAAGCCAGTATCAGGTAGGAGTGGATGGCTGAATTGATCGCAAACGCCACGCCGAACAGGATCAGGCCTGCAATCAATACAATATCAGCAGGCCAGCCCTGCTGCAGTGCGATTGCAATGCCGGCAGGGAAAAGCGCGAGAATAAAGACCCAGAACCGGGCTGCACCGGCTCCCGGTCCCCGGCCGTGATGGCTGCGGCGCATTAACCTGGGCGCACTTGCCTGCACGAATCCATAACCAATTACCCATAATGCGAGGAATGATCCCACCTCGGTAAAAGACCAGTTCAGCACTTCATAGAGAAATACGGGCAGGCCGACAACAAACCAGACATCGCGTGAGCCGAACAGGAAAAAACGTGCCGCGGACAGCCAGTTGATGGCAGGTATTTTGGAGAAGACCTGGGTGAACCTGGGCTTCGATTTCATCTTGCCTACACCGGAGGGCAGCAGGTACGCCGTTAACAGCAGAACGAAAAACAGCAGGCCAGCCAGTATGGCCAGCGCATAACGAAAACCAAGCCATTCCAGCAGCGCGGCGCCGACAAAAAAACCTGCCCCTTTCAGTGCGTTCTTGGAGCCGGTCAACACGGCTACCCATTTGAACAGTTTGGAGTCGCCGCCGTCACCTACCATGGTCTTAACCGATGCCTTGGCCGACATCTTGTTGAGGTCCTTGGCAATGCCTGACAGCGCCTGCGCGATCATGACATAGGGTACAGAGAGCCAGGCATCCGGCACGGTCAGCGCAGACAGTGCGATTACCTGCATTCCCATGCCGATGTTCATGGTGAGGTTGAGACCGATGCGCGCTCCCAGCCAGCCGCCAACCAGGTTGGTAACGATGCCAAAGAATTCATAAAACAGAAACAGCATCGCCACCTCGAAAGGTGAATATCCCAGCAGGTGAAAATACAGCACCACCAGCATGCGGATAGCGCCGTCGGTAACGGTGAAGGCCCAGTAACCGCCGGTGACAACCAGATAATTTCGCATGCCCTGTTGCATTACTACAAACTCAGTGCAACCTTTCTTGCCAGTTCCATCATGCGGTTGACGTAACCCCACTCGTTATCGTACCAGGCATAAACCTTGACCTGGGTTTCATCGATGACCATGGTGGAGAGCGCATCAACAATTGATGAACGCGGATCATTGACATAATCGGCGGATACCAGTGGCCGTTCTTCATAACCGAGTATGCCTTTGAGCTCGCCTTCGGCCGCTTGCCGAAAATAAGTATTGACTTCTTCGGCTGTCACTGGCCGGCTGGCTTCGAAAACAAAATCAGTCAATGAGGCATTAAGCAGAGGGACTCGCACCGCGTGACCGTTGAGCTTGCCGGTAAGTTCAGGAAATATTTTGCTAATGGCTTTTGCCGACCCTGTCGATGTTGGAATCAGCGAGTTGCCGCAGGCGCGCGCCCGGCGCAGGTCTTTATGTCCCTTGTCGACGATGGTCTGGGTGTTGGTAATATCGTGAATGGTAGTCATGCAGCCGTGCTTGATGCCGATTTTTTCATGCATCACCTTGACCACCGGCGCCAGGCAGTTAGTTGTACAGGAGGCAGCGGTCAGCAGATGGTGTATTGCCGGGTCGTACCGGTCATCGTTGATGCCATAGACGATATTGAGTGCGCCTTCGGTTGGCGCCGCCACAATTACCTTGCTAACACCCTGCTCAAAATAGGTATCCAGTAATTCCGGTTTCTTGTGATGTTTGCCGGTGGCTTCGATTACTATGTCGCAATCCGACCAGTCCGAATCAGCAATGCCCATGTTTGATGAGTAGGACAGCGTTTTGTCGTCAATGATCATATTGCCGTCTTCCGCTGCAGTGTTGATTGACCAGCTGCCATGGACCGAGTCAAACCTGAGAAGATGTGCCGAACCATGCGCATCCGTGGCAATCTCGTTAATACGGACAATTTCAAATTCAGGCATGGCCCAGCCCGCACGCAAGCCGAGTCGTCCCATGCGGCCAAAGCCATTGATGCCTATTCGAATTGCCATTATTTTTCTCCAGGTTGTGTGTTGATCAGATGGGTCATACAGCGGTCAGGCGGCAGCGGCACGGATCATCATGCGCAGCATTCCAGTTCTGGCCGCTTGTTCATGGAAGTGAGAATCTTTCGGTCTGAAACAAATGGTTCGGTATGAGACACGCCATCAAGCGTGGTTTGCAGAATCTCCAGTGCCCAGCCCTGTAGTTCAGGGTTAATTCGATAATGCATCCATGTGCCGCTGCGGCGGGCAATAATTACGCCTGATTGGCGTAAATGCGCCAGGTGGCGGGAAATCTTAGGCTGCGACAGGTTGAGTGCATGGCTGAATTCGCAGACACATAATTCGCCTTCGGCCTGCATTAACAACAGGCAGCGAAGCCGCGTACTATCGGCCAGCATTTTAAAAAAAGTATCGGCTTCATTAAGCATGGGTAATTATATACGTATAACCATATATATGGTCAAGTACATAACAGCTCCGGGTGCACAGTCAGTTACTCAAATTAATGTGTCCCCCGGTATCACACGAGGAAACGGCAATATTGGCAAGACCCCGGCAGACATGATCATGTTGCCGAGTAACTGCTCGAATGACTGTATACCCTGCCCAAGTAAGCATCACTGGTCCCTGCTATTACTTTCTGGCAGCGATGAGTTTATGGCTAGTACTTATCGTGTTCAGGCCATTCACTGGCATCAATGGTATCGCGGTAGGCATGCCATGTGGCATGGCCAATAAGCGGCAGGAACACAATAAAACCGATAAAGAAGGTTATAAAACCTATTATCACGAATGATACGATGATGATTGCCCAGATAAGCATTGTTTTCTTGTTGCGCAGTACCGCATTGACGCTGGTTACTACGGCTGTGATGGCGTCAGTCTCCCTGTCCATGAGCATCGGTAAAGAAAAAGCACTGGTAGTAAACACAATGGTGGAAAAAAACGCGCCAATGGCTGTGCCAATTCCGAGGAACATGGCCAGGTCCGCAATACTGTAATTGGAATTTTCAGGGAAGAATATATGAACAGCTGTTGCTGCACGCGCCCACAGTAAAAAAACAATCAGTAGTATGAGTGAAAAGATGACAATGTCTTTAATTCGGACTCTGCTTTCTCTTATGCAGTAACCGAGAATCGGTTTTCTTCCCTGTTCGAGCTGGCAACTGAATGAGTACAGCCCTATTGCCAGTACCGGGCCAATTAGCAGGAAGCCGGTTGCCATACCGAGATAAAGACCTAGCGTCCCGAATGACCATGACAGGTAGGTAATGGCGATACTCAATAGAGTTAATGCAAAACCGTAAGTAAGTGATACAGCCGGTGCCTTTCTCATGTCTTCAGCGCCCTGGTGGATCCACTTTATTGGCGCATTAATCGGTACAATGTTTACCTTTGCACAAAACGGTAAGAGTTTTTCTTCGGTTTTAGCTGTATCTGTCGTTTTATCATTCATGATGAAAATGTGTTTTGTTCATAAGATGATTTTGAATATATCGCTATGTCGCCGACAACGCAAGAGTCAGGTGGATGATTATTGTTTTAAAAACAATAATTTAGATAATATTAATTTACTAATATAACTATAATAAAGTTGCTGGTGAATGTTTTTTAGCTATAAGGAAATTGGTAAGCACTATTTCCAGCTTAAATACTCCACCAGCTACAGCCGATGGAGTATTCACTGCTAACGTTTTGCTTGTTTGCGAAGAGGTTTGTTAGTTGGAAGAACACTGCTTTCTGTTGCTTCACAGTATTCGATGTAAGATTCTTCAGCTACCAGGAGTGCCTGTTGCAGCCACAGCTACAGCTACAGCATAATCATTGTTACTGAGCATTGTCAGAACTGGCACTGCCTGCAGCATCACTGACAGTTTCTGCACAAACCCATCCCCAGGATTCCAGTTTGGCTATAAAACCTTTAGCTTTTTCATCGCAGTATGATTCGTCATTGTCTGCATGCCACAATACCTGGTCTTCAACACCTTCCGTTTGTTTTTTGTAAACAACATCGCATGGCACGGCTTCGGATGTGGTGTGTACTATATGAACTTCGCGTACGTCATTGCCATGACTGCAGCTCCACGAGTCGGCATAAGCGCTGACGGGCACAGTAACAAACGCAACAGCTAAAACTTGAACAGCACAATTGATAAGACGCATTATATTTTCCTCTTTTGTTATTTTTGGACTCAATACATTGAAACGGTATTGTCGGTCTTTTTATAACACAGGTTGCTGCAAAACTGCTAATAAAAATAAGACTGAATCGAGTTGTTCATCAAGCATGAGGCTGCTGTCGTCATCCTTTAGATCATCATTAATGGAGCAATAGCAACCGCAGGGACTACATGTTACCGGGCGTAATCCAGGGCATGATTAATTATTTACAGTCAGTGAGGCTGAGGAGTAGTAAAGATTTGGTCTTTTGGTGACGAATAAGGCATGAATAATATACTCTCGCCATGGCGAGATAAACAATCAGCAATTAGATGACAGATAATGGTGACAAACTCTCTCTTCATGCTGGCGCAAATCGGCCGCATGTCCGAAAGCCCCGGCATTCAGCCGTAAGCAGAAGCCGCCGGTTTTTTATTCGGTGGAGTATTTATAGCGTGACAACACGAATCAGGTCAGTGCTGCCGCTTTGCTGGAAATGCCCGGCAGTTATTACCACGATGTCGCCGCTGTCGGCATTTACCATCCGTCTTGCTTCGGAAATGGCAAAGTCTATACGGCCCTCATCGGTGGCTGCTCCCTGATAAAGCGCTGGTACAACACCCCAGTTCATGGAAAGTTTGCGTGCCACCTTCTCGGAGGTGGTCACCGCCAGAATCGGACAATCCGGGCGGTATTTGGAAACCAGGCGTGAGGTGAAACCGCTTTCGGTGAGGCTGATAATGGCTACTGCATTCAGGTTTGCGCCCATGCTGACGGATGCCTGGCCAATGGCCTGTGTTACCACGTTGGAAGGGCTGGGCTTGATTTTCTGCAGGTAGCCGTATTCTTCCAATGACGCCTCGGCGCGCAATGTGATGGTAGAAAGTGTCCGCAATGCCTGCAGCGGGTATTTGCCGACGGCGGTTTCGCCAGAAAGCATGACCGCAGAAGTACCATCAAGTATTGCATTCGCCACGTCGCTTGCTTCAGCGCGGGTGGGTTTCGGGTTCCATTCCATCGATGCCAGCATCTGGGTAGCGGTTATCACCGGCTTGCCGTTGCTTACCGTAGTGCGGATAATATGCTTTTGGGTACGCGGCACATCTGCCAGCGGAAGCTCTACGCCAAGGTCGCCGCGAGCAACCATAATGCCATCTGCAGCGTCAACGATTTCCTCCAGGTTCGCGACCCCGGCCTTGTTTTCAATTTTGGCGATGATGGGTATATTTTCGCCTTTCTCAATCAGTATTTCACGCATCTTGTAAATATCATCCGCGCTTTGCACGAAGGAGGCTGCGATATAGTCGACGTCATTTTCTGCAGCAAAACTCAGTTCCTTGACGATGTCGTCGCGGTTTTCGGGGCTGACGGCACTCATTGCCAACTGGGTTTCCGGCAGGTTGACGCTTTTTGAATTACCCAGTCTCCCGCCGTGAATGACGCGGCAATTGATTGCACCGTTCTCTACACTTTTGACAACCAGCTCAATCGCGCCGTCATCAAGCAGAATCGGTATTCCCTGGCGCACCTCTTCATGCAGTTTCAGGTAGGTTATGGAGACACCCGATGCATTGCCGAGCCGGTTTTCTGTATACAGTCTAAAATCTTCCCCGGGCAGGAGGTCGGCGGAATCGCCTTCCAGCAGACCCGTGCGAATCTCGATACCTCGAGTATCGATCATGATGGCGATGTTCCGTCCAAGTTCTTTGGCAGCGGCACGCAGGCTCGATATCTGCTGTCTGTGCTTTTCATGCGTACCATGCGAAAGGTTCAATCGCGCTACATTCATCCCGGCCTCAATCATGGCGCGGTGCATTTCTGGCGTGCTGCAGGCAGGCCCGATAGTGGCAACGATCTTGGTTTTACGTATGGCTGTGTGGTTGCTTGATGTGCTGTTCATGAGTGATGTTAGCCTGTTAAAGCATGTTAAATTTATTACTGCTGCCTGTTTCGGGTACCATGTTTTTCATTCCATGGATACAGACGAAAACCTTATTATATTAACGGATATCTCTCACAGACAATATAGTCTCTGAGAGGTATGCCAAAGACCGGTAGATACGTGACTGTGTCAGCACGCGCGGCGATAAAAGGATTTGAAAGTGCATCCGGGTCATGCTGTAGTGCTTACAGGTTTATCTTGATTAATTTGATGAATTACGTCTGTCGTCGATGGATCGCCGCTCAGGATAATTGATAGCTACTGATTTTTCCCTTCTTTCTGTGCGGCGTTTTTCCCGCATAAAATACAGGACAAGTAAGGCAGCGCAGATTCCCAGTATTCCCATGACGCTCAATACTGAAAGCAGTGCCTGTTTTTCTAGTGCAGACTCAAGCGGAATAACGCTTATACCGGCGTAGTCTTCCAGCAGCACTATGCCCAGGGAAATTAGCCCAAACAGCAAAAACAGGCCAACGAACAGCAGCCTGTAAATCAAGTCCAGGTTGGTGCGAATGCGAAATAACATGGCTCGTCTTTAGTGTTTATTTACCAAATATCATATCAATAAAAGGTATTGTAAAGGAATTGATGAATGTCCGTAAATATTCATGCCGTTACCGGTTTTATCATTTTGCTGGCAATAGGCGGATAGATATTGCGGGTGATAATGCGTAAAGAAATTATTATAATAGTATTCGTTCCAGTAAAATTTAACACCATGATGACTGATTCAATATGTAATATACCAGGGGAACCGGATTACAGCGGGGTGACCATAGTAGAGTTATCACCCGATCCGGTTGTTGATGATTATCTGCAGGCGATGGCTGTTGCTAACAGGGAAGCTGAAAAATTAATCGGTGATAATATGCTGCTGGCCTGGTACGACAGCGACCGTGATTTTGAGTCGCCGCAGCATGCCAGCGAATGCCATGTTAACAGTGCTGTCCCGGGTTATATAGATTACGCTTTATATCATGGCGCAACGCTTAAAATTGATATTGAGCAGGGGCGTTTTGTATTCTTTTATCTGCCAGTCGATATATAAGTGCGCAAGCTTTTCGAGTATCCGGGTTGATTACGTTGCACGCACAAAAGATCTAATCCAGGTTAAGCCGGGCCGCTTCTTCACTCAGGGTTCGACACAGCAGGCCTAAATTCACTTCGGTTATATTCCGGTCAATATCTATCCAGACCTGGTGGCCGCTGCCGGGGGCGCATTCCATGTTATTGCCGCGCTGGTCTGACATGGTTTTAAGAATAAAACTGTGGTTGCCACTTGCCGTTAATAATTCCAGTTTATCGCCGACGCTAATCTTGTTTTTAATGTCAACCAGGATGCGATTTGCCTGGCTATCAAATTCGACTACTTCACCGGAAAACATCTGTCTTTGGCTGCGGGAACTGCTGTCACGATAGCGCTGCAATTCTTCCGGTGCATGGCGTTCGTAGAAACCGTCTGTATAACCCCGGTGCGCCAGGCTTTCCAGTTCGGTCATTAAATGGGGGTCAAATTTTTTGCCGCTGGCTGCATCATCGATGGCCCGGCGATAAATCTGGGTGGTCCTCGCGGTGTAGTAATAGGACTTGGTCCGGCCTTCAATTTTCAGGCAGTCGATGCCGATATCGACCAGGCGGTGAACATGTTCAACGGCGCGCAGGTCCCGCGAGTTCATGATGTAGGTGCCATGTTCATCCTCTTCGATAGGCATAAATTCGCCGGGCCGTCCCTGTTCTTCCAGTAAATATTGCTGCGATACGGTTTCCGTGCCAGCGGGGTTCCAGACGCCGGTATTTTCAATGCCGGGATCGGTATTGTTGTTTTTAACCTTGTAATTCCAGCGGCATGAATTGGTGCAGGTTCCCTGGTTGGGATCGCGGTGATTGAAATAGCCTGACAATAAACAGCGGCCGGAGTAGGCAATGCACAATGAGCCATGCACGAATACTTCCAGTTCAATATCGGGACAGTCGTCTCGTATCTGTGCTATTTCATCCAGAGACAGTTCGCGTGAAAGAATGATACGTTCTATGCCAACAGACTGCCAGAATTTTACTGTCGGCGAGTTCAGTGTGTTGGCCTGGACAGAAAGGTGTATCGGCAAGTCCGGCCATTTATCCCTGGCCATCATGATGAGTCCCGGGTCGGCCATAATCAGCGAGTCCGGGTTTAAGGCAACGATCGGCTCCATATCTTCCATGAAGGTTTTAATTTTCGCGGTATGTGGAAGGATGTTTGCGGCGACGAAGAATTTTTTACCTGATTTATGTGCCTCGTTAATCCCGGCTTCAAGATTGGGCAGGCGAAAATCATTGTTGCGCACCCGCAGGCTATAACGGGGCAGGCCGGCATAGACCGCGTCCGCACCGTAAGCAATGGCATAGCGCATATTCTTGATTAATCCTGCAGGTGACAGCAGCTCAGGTTTTTTCATGTTCGACCAGTAAAAGAAAAAAGCGTAGTTTAAATGAAACAGCCATAAAATAGTTAGGGGATGGGCGTTGTAAACAGTAATAAATATTCGTTGGCGGCCTGTGAATTGAAAAAATATCCTAAAAAAGGCATAGTTAATTCACCGCCAGGTTTTATTATTATCAAATTTACTCATTGCAGCTAACTTGAAAATAAGCGGTATATTCTATGCCCTGAGGCAAATTGATATTTTATTGCCAACTAAAAAATACAGGGTATGATTCAATAGCCATTTTATACAACAGCTATAAATGATTATATTTAGATGAGAGCAGGCAACACGAAAAACCAGACACAGGCTCCGGGTTTGACACGGCCACATAAGTTGACCGGATTTTTCGCGCTTATGATTCTGTTTTCATGTTTTTGTCTTTCTGTTGCAGCTGAGGAACGCGATGAATATGCATTGCTTAACATTTCAGTTGGCCAGATAGGTGTGCTGGATGATCTGAGTACAGATAGTTTTGGACTGGAGTACCGCTTTACTCCGTTCACTGGACCGCATGATATTCGTTTAATACCCGCCATTGGTGCGACGATAGCAAGTAATGGTTCACATTATATCTATGCTGGTCTTGCCTATGATTTTTATATCAACTCCCACTGGCTGCTTGTACCCAGTTTTGTCTTAGGGAAATATAAGCAGAGTGTTGAAATAAACCTGGGTAATGACCTTGAGTTCAAGTCAGGCATCGAGGTGGCTTATCAGTTTGAAAATAAATACCGTGCTGGTGTGGCTTTCTTTCATATATCAAATGGCGGGATTTCCGAAAGTAATTCGGGAACTGAAATCCTTGCCTTTTCAGTTAGTATCCCGGTGATGTGAAATGGTTGTATATATTTTCTCACTAATAAATGTGTGGATAATCAGTGTCAAACATTTATATAATTAAACAGCAGTAAATTTAGAACATTACAATTCACAAAGGTGTAAACAGATGGCTTACAAATGCGAAGTATGTGGTATGGGTATAGGTACAATGACCTGTGCAGAATGTGGTAAAGAACTGGTCCATGATACGATTACCACAGATGATGGTACTATTGTTCATGTTTCAAAATGCCCTGATGGTCATGGCATGGTTAAATCGCCAATGTGCTGCGGTCAGGATATGACTTATAAGCCATAATCCTGTTACCAGGTAAGCTATTAAATTATCCAGCTTTCATCTATCCGGCATTAGCCCGCTGGCCTGCTGTTTTATCCTGCAGCAGCGAGGTTGTGCATACTTGATGGTGTGGATAATAAAGCTGCCCACGTATCCGGTTGAGTAAGTTACTCGGCTTGTACTCATGTCTCGCTGCGCCAGGGCTTGCATTCAAATTACACCAGGTAATTTAAGTTATACGGATATTACAACGTCAGATTGCTGCGGGGTTTTTTAGTTAACGTAATCTGGCTACTTAAACTATCTGCCTATGTTGTTAACATATAAGATTCTTGAAAAGCGACTTGGTTTCGATAGGGCTCTGCCTGTTGCCGAGAAATGGTCGGCGGCGGCGGATTTTCTGTGCATAATCAGTGATTATTGTTTGCAGAAAAGACCGCAAACCATCGTTGAGTGCGGCAGTGGCACCAGCACTCTGGTACTGTCTCAGTGCTGTAAATTAAACCAGCATGGGCATGTTTACAGTCTTGAGCACGGTGAAGAATTTATCAGTCAAACACGGCAACATCTGCATGATTTTTCCCTGGCTGACTATTGTGACATCCTGCATGCACCATTAAAAACTGCTGTGCTGAACGATGAGAAATTTCGATGGTATGACCTGGAAGAACTGCCTGCACTTGAAATTGATCTGCTTGTTATCGACGGCCCCCCCGGTTTTATACAAAAGTATTCACGCTATCCCGCCCTGCCTGTATTAAACCAGCTGCTAGCGAAAAACTGCACCGTGTTTCTGGATGATGCCGCCAGAGAAGACGAGCAGGAGATAGTCCGGCGCTGGTTAAAGAATTATCCAGAGTTTCAGGCTGCCTATATCGATAATGAACGCGGCTGTTTTGTCCTCAGCAAATGACCAATGCTTTTAAATTCAAAAGCAATTCACCACAGAGACACAGAGAGCACAGAGTTTTTATTATTTCAGTCTATGGCGTTACGAGCCGTAGGTGCGAATTTATTCGCACAATGGTGCCAATAGTATCTGCAATCGTGCGAATAAATTCGCACCTACGTTGTTTTATTTTAAAATAATATACTCTGTGCTCTCTGCGTCTCAGTGGTGAAACGCTTGTAAAAGTTTTATTAAACTCAGGATGTGTTGTATTTTATATCCAGTTCTTTTAGCGCCTTGTCCAGATCGCCCTGTGCGCCGATATTTTTCCAGAATACCGGGAAATCTTTTTTTATCATGTCAAGTGACACATCCATGCTGTTGGACTTGTCTTTCAGAAAAAGCCTTATGTTGCTTTCGACCGTAGCAATGTAATCTGCAGCTATTTCGTGTGCTGATCGTTGATGTGTTTTATGCATTAAAATCCCCTGTTCATAGGCTTTCAAAATACCAAAATCGATGCGCCTGGAAAAGCTGTCTGCCGTGTCTTCAGGATTGCGTGACAGGTGTACATAATACGCCCTGTCACCGAAGGTCTCGTCAAGCCGTCCAAGGAACCAGGATAACCGGTTGTCTGCCTCGATATGATTGTCAGCATAATTGAGTCTGCCTGCGCCTGTTTCAGTCAATAAAGATTCATGTGCCGAAGTATAATTGGCGATATGCTGGCAGGCCTTGATGAATGTGGTTGAACCGCAGCGGCCGGAGTTCAGTATAAATATATTCATTTTTGAAATGAGTGTGTTGCCTGGCTGTTCAGGATTTTATTCCAGTGTTGCAGATCGTTGCTGTAATTCATCATGGCATCAAGAATTTTTTCCAAATGCTGTTTTGCATTACAGGGTAAAGTTATTTGCTGATAGGCATTGGTATCTTCATCAAAGTTAGACTGGATGTTATTTAAAAAGCTGTTGAAGTTTGCCAGGCTGGTATCGACTGTGTGGCTGTCTGTGGATGTATTGTTCCACCAGCGATCTTTGCTGCTCAGCTGTGTGCGGATCTGTGCTTTCAGTGATAGTATGGTATGGTGTTTTTCGATGTAGTTATCTTTAATTTTGATATATGTTTCATCCAGTATTATCCGCAGTCTGTCTTTACCGATATTTTTTCCAGGAAAACCTTCTGCGGTAATTTTTTCTATAATGAACAGCATGACGTCGCCATAAAACTGACGAATGAATTCATTGCCCAGGTCGATGAGCCGCTCATTGTTTTTCACCCCGGCGCGAAATTCGGATTGCCCGATAGACTCAACCGTTCGATTGTGCAGCATCGGCAGGTTTGCTGAAACGAATTTAGTGTTAATCTCTTTTTTCAGGATACGGCCAAGCACCGGGCCCGCCATACGCAGTTTTAGCGTGGCAAAGGGAATGAAAAATTTCAGGGCGTCAGGCCTGATCACGTAATTTCCGGTGTATACGGTCCTGGCCGGCGCAGTTGCAGTAAAGCCGTTTTCGAAACTGAAGAATGTTTTGCGCGTCGGATGTTCGCCGTAAAAAAAGTGTTCCAGCTTCTCTGAAAAGTCCCTCAGGCAGTCAGCATTATTATGTTTTTTCTGTAACGTGCAATGGTAATTAAATGCCTGTTGCTGACTGGTAAAACCGAACAGGTTGGCCATGTCATGGTAAGCGGCATCATCCCTTGTGTGTTTGTCATGCTGATGAAACTGGCAGCTGTGCTGCGGATTTAACCCGGCAATAGTATTCAGAAAAGTTTTGACGTCCTGCTGAAAATTGCCAGCCATGACAGATGGCGAAACCGGCGGATCGCCGACAACCTTTCCGGTAAGCACGCTTACATTCTGTGTTTTGAATATTTCGTTCAGGTAGTGAAAATAGTTGATAGCATAATATTTATGGTCTGACTGTGCCGAGTTAATGCAGAATTCCTGGTCACTGTCGATAAAATATATCAGGGTGTTTCTGGTGGCAGCCGTCGCGGAAAGATCCTGTTTTAGTTTCAGGTAGGTTATGTTGCGCATAATGGAAGCTCCCTTATGCGAAAATTCAGCGCTATCCCTGATGTTTCCTGCATCAGAAATAATACTGGTTAAACGAGTGCCGGATGCGGTTATGCTGTTGACCAGTGAAAGTTGTTCGTCCCGGCCAAAATAGTCTGTAGCAAGTCCTTTTCGGCCCAGTGTTACGCAGTACTTTTTATGTAATTCAATATTACTGCTATCCCTGGAATCATCGGCAATTAATACGGATATTTTAGTGAAGCGGTTATATTTAAAGCCGCCATACTCATAGCTGCGGCATAGTGTCAGCAGGCTGTCCAGGCATTGCTTCAGGTGTTGCGGCCGATCTGCCACGGGAATGACTATCATGAAATTGAAGCGCTCATCACTGCTCTTTAGTTCATACAGTTTTTCCAGCGCTTTAAAAGTGTCCTGGTACTGTTTTATATTTTTTTTCGAAGGTGTTTGCTGCCAGATCTTCTGTTCAAGTTTATTAATTGCTACTTTAAGCAGGGCAATTACCTTAACAATAGCTTTGTCATCTGCCGAACGTGATAATTGATTGATGATATTATCAAGCTCGTCATTCTTTAGTTTCAATGAGGCATCTTCGGTTATAAGTTCTGCCAAAGCTGTGGATGATTTCTTATAAATAGAGGTCATGAGATTTGAAAGTGAATTGTATTCTCTGGGCTGCGGTTTCCGGGCTATCTTTTCCTGGCTTATCTTCTGGATGAGTAATTCGGGAATGCATTCTTATCGATGAAGATTTCAATAAGATTAATGGTTTGCGCAAAGTCGGTTTTATTAAACAGTGGCTCCAGGTCCTGTTCGGATTTTATGGCAATGTAATTGATGCCGAATGATTCAGCCAGCTTGCTGTAGTCAGGGTTGATGAAATCGCAGTCAATAAAACGGCTGTTATAACTTTGAATCTGGTTTTTTCGTATCAATCCCATGCTGCTGTTATTGAACAGAACAATGCTCAATGGTATCTGATAGTTTACCGCGGTCATGATTTCCATGCAGCACATCTGGAAGCCGCCGTCACCAATGATGGCAAACATCGTTGTTCGCTCGGCAAACTGTGCGCCTATGGCAGCAGGTATCGCATGTCCCAATGATGAAATGCCGGCGTTTGGATAAAACTTTACGGTTGATGAAACCCGAAGCAGGTTTTGCGCAAATATAATATTGTCATCAAAAATCGAAATGTCGCGATCGGATAAAGCATTCATTTTTTTGAAGAAAGCTTTAACCAGGGAAAACTCGGCCTGAAATATCGAGTTGCCGTTTTTTCTGGCCCTGTCTTCATAATTATTTTTGAAATCCTGAATGTTTTCCAGCTGTTTGCTTTTTAGTGAACGCTGTTTAACCAGTTGTATTAAACTGCTTAACGTGTTTTTTATATCGGCATGCAGGGTGAGATCAGCCTGGTAAACCTTGTTTAACTGTTCATCATTAATATCAACCTGAATGACAGTTTTATTGCCGAGCAATTTATCGTTCCATAAATAGCTGGTGCGTTCATTAAAACTGGCGCCCAGCACGATGACCAGGTCTGACCTGTTGACAATATAATCGTAGGCATAACCGCTGGAGGTGACGCCTAAGCTGCCAAGCGATAATGCTGAGCATTCATTGATACTGCCCTTGCCTTTAAGGCTGGAAGCGACTGGTATATTCAATAACTGGCTTAGCTGGCTTACCAGCGACTGTGCGCCAGACCTGATGCAGCCGTATCCGGAAACAATAACCGGCTTTTGGCTGTTAGCCAGCAGATCGACGAACTGCCCTACCAGCTGATTTGGCTGCGGTTTTGCCTGAGCATCGGCCCGTGAACTTTTTGAATGAGTTGACGGCAATTTATTACCGGTAACAATGTTGTCGAGAATATCGAGTTCGACCATTTCTTTCTGTACATTGAAGGGCAGGCTAAGCAGCACGGGACCTGAATTGTCTGACAACAGAATTTTTGAAGTCCGGTTAAGCACGTTCGCCAGGTAATCGGTACGCTCGATTATACGGTTGTAGCGGGTGATGCTGCTAAACAGCGCACACTGGTTCACACTGTCGCCTTCACCGGAACTTTCCTGCAGGCCGCCTTTGCCAAAAATGTAGGTTGGAGTCTCACCGGTAATAACAAGCACAGGCTGTTTGTCGGCATAGGCGTTGGCAATACCGGTGACCAAATTGGTAGCCCCGGGTCCCGCAGTGGTGATGCATGCGCTGATTTTACCCGAGGCACGTGCATAACCGCAGGCCATGAATGCCGCGCCCAGTTCATGTTTGGCAAGTACGGACTGAATGGATGAGTCGTACAGACTGTCATAAACGGGCAATATGTGGGCGCCGGGCATGCCAAAAATGGTATCAATGCCAAGGCGTTCCATATATTTAACAATTAATTCGCTTACTCGAACTTTCATACTTGAACATTTATGTAGCCACAAGAAATACAGATAGTTAGCTGAATCCACCCGTGTCATTCCCTGCGCAATATGTGTCAGCTTTCGTTTCTGCCTGGTCGGACGGCGAATCTTACCACTAGATGCACTGACTATCTCCCTGAGATTTAATAAGCTTTTTTGTTATGGATAAATGCGCCGGTGTTTCGCCGGCAACGGCATAGCCTTATGCCAGCCTACGGAGATTGTTGATTTCCCTGTAGGTCGGCATAAGCGAAAGCGTTGCCGGCAAAGCCCTGATAGACTGGCAATGAGACGTTTGCGTAAATACCAAGAACAGGCAAAGAAAGCCAGAGAAGCGAAACCCGGGTTAATAGATACTAATATTTTCGAATAACTCCCGTTACCACGCCCAGCACCTGTACCTCTTCATTTTTAAGGAGAATGGCTGTCATCTCGGGGTTGGCTGGCTGCAGTCGAATGCCGTCAGCTTCGATATAAAATTTCTTAAGCGTAACCTGTTCGTTATTTATTAATGCGACTACAGACTGGCCGTTTTCAGCAGACGTACGCTTCTCGATAATAACGATGTCGCCGTCCTGGATGTTGTCGTCAATCATTGAATGTCCGCAGACTTTTAAGGCATAGGTGTCTTTGCGAACCATGTTAGCTGGCACTTTAATGCGCTCTGCATCTTCAATGCATTCAATAGGCTTGCCGGCGGTGATTTTGCCCAGCAGGGGGATGGCTACGAGTGAATACAGTTCGGCATCCAGATCTTCGTTGACAGTTTCAAATTCGGGTACCCAGACCGGGCGGCGATTTTTTGGCAGTAGCAGTGATATATTGTTCATAGTATTTTTTATTATTATTGTGAGTAAGAGCCGCCCCGGTTGTATAGTGAGATTGAGAACTGATCAGGGTAAGGAGAATTAAAGCACAAGCTGGATTGAAGATAAAGTTAAACTTGTAAATAGATTTTATTGGCTTATGATTGCTTTAAAATATTGTCATGTAATTAATAAAAATAACTTTATAGGGGGGGCATAATGGCATTATCATCACTAAATGCAGATACGGGCAGGCTTATACTCAGGTTGTGTGTGGGCGGCCTGATACTATTTCATGGCGTCGCAAAAATCATGCATCCGGCAGCACTGGACTTCATCCGTGGCATGCTAACGGCAAATCATCTGCCGGCGGTTGCAGCTTATGGTGTTTATATCGGTGAAGTTGTTGCGCCGTTGATGGTGATTGTAGGTTACCAGGCCAGGGTTGGCGGCCTTTTGATTGCGGTCAATATGATTTTTGCGTTATTCCTCGCGCATAGCGGTGACCTTTTCAGCCTGTCTGAACACGGCGGCTGGGTGATAGAACTGCAGATGTTTTATCTATTGTCCGCAGTTGCTATCGTCTTTCTAGGCAGCGGCAGCATGGCCTATAAACAGGATTAAGTTGACTGTAAAAAAACATATTCACCACAGAGACACAGAGTGCACAGAGAAAATAATTAATTGTTAACAGTGCCTGTGGCGCTGTTAACAAAGTAAACTCTGTGTCTCTGTAGTGAAAGGTTTTTAATTTCTTAACTGGCAACAGTTAACCAATACGTAATTCTTCCATGAGGTAACAGATGCAGTCCTGCCGTATGGCTGTTTCACATGTGGTGAACATGGAGAGGGTGATCGGTTTTTTGAACAGCAGTTTGTCCTGATCTCTTTCGAAATATTCCTTCGTGATGTCTTCATGACTTTCACTGTTAACAACAATGAGCTTTTCCTTGCTGGAGTTAACGGCAGCAAACTCCGTGCCGGGTTCTATCTGGTGGAAGTTCCTGTTTTCCAGTTGTTCATTCAGGAAAATATCACATGACCTGTCGTCTGTACTGTTGCCCATGGTCACTGTTACTGGCAGTGTGACACTGGCGATGGTGTGATAAAGCTTGAGGTTTTTCGTGTTGTGCGATGATAAATCATCCAGCTGCAATACCGTTTCCAGGTAAGCCAATGCATGATCTTCGCCAGACCTGTCAGATGACTGGCCGCATTCAAGTACAACTGCAGGGCAGAATTCACAGAAGGCTGACGATTGCACGCCCTTTGGGTCGGTAAAGTAAACCGCGATATTGTTAAATTTGGAGGCAAGCACAAGTCCGTGCGGATTGAGAATGTTGATGCAGGCATAGTGCGGATTTTTACCGGTATTATTGTGTATATCGATACTGGCGAAAGGTTTTTTCTTTCGCATAATACTGGTGACGATCTGCATCATGTCCTTTTCCGGAGAGTCACTGTGAGTAGTGCCGGGCCAGATGCGATTGTAATCATCCTGGTCATCAAGCCGCCGCTGGTTTTCTCTGGCGGCAGCAATATTGCCTATAAACATGGATATTGCACGGGGCAGAGGTTTGTCCCGGTATTTCTTCAGTAGCCGTTGAATAGCGTATAGTCCTGTTGTTTCATTTCCATGCAACAAGGTGCAGATGAATAAAGGTTGCGGGTTTATGCCATAGAGGTGAAATAAAGTCGGCGCTTTTAATATGTCCAGCAGCTCTTCCGCCTTTGCAGACAGAAACTTATCCGGTATGTGAGTCATTTCGTTTAACATGACGATATCTCAATTACTGGTTTCAAAATTCCATTCGTGTACAGGCTGGCCAGCCATCTGATTTTTAAGATAGTATAACGTGAGCTGCGTTCTGTCATTTTGATGTGTATTAAGAAAGTTTAACTGCCACTGGCTGCCTGTTCTGTTTTTTGATACGCGCTGCTCGATAATGGAAAGATAATACTGCCTATCCTGCTGGTTGACACCCAACTTATATAAACCGGTTTCTGCTTCGTTAAGCAATCTGTCAAGAATGATATTTTGCAGGGTATCGTTATTTTTGCCAGGCCAGCTGGTTTTGTATTTCAGGCCAGCCTGGGCTGCACCGTAAAAGTTAATCTTTGCGTCGGTAAAGGGGATGTCATGCTCGACAGGATTCTCAGCCGTTGCGTAGTAATGTACCAGACCATAATAAAAGGCAATATTGGCAATGTTATCAATCGTTGTCGGTGCGCTTGCACAAACGCGATGCTCAATACGCAGATGTGGGGCGCCGTCATTATCAAAACCAATCAGCGGGCGGTTCCAGCGCCAGATGGTCCCATTGTGTAACCGTAAATGCCTGAGTTGATCGACTGCATCTTCATATTCGACAGGCAGTAATACCGGGAAGTGTTCAAGGTTTTCCTGAAAACATTCAAACAGTGAATCTCTCGCATAACCTGTTCCAAAACTCACCCGTTGTACAGGCCCGGAGGCGGCACCACCGTAACCACCGATGGGAACAGACTGTTCAAAAACGGGGATACGTGTTTCCTGCCACAGTCGACGGCCGAATAAACAGGGTGAATTCGCGCTGACGGCGACCATGGGAGCTGATAACAGGATTGAAGCATTGTAATAACGTGCTGCCACATCCTGCGGTACCTGTATATGTATTTGCAGCGAGGTTGCGGCCGCTTCCAGCATAACATCTTTGTGGCTTACCTTCAGGTGTTCTTCGCCAATGATATCCAGCCTGATGTCGACCCCTTTACGTTGCCTCAGAACCTGTTCATTAAGTGCCCGGTATCTATCAAGCAGTGATATATTTTCTATCGTAAGGTCACTATTCTCCAGTGTGGGCAGGATTCCGATACCCAGAATATTGCTGTTCAGCGATGCGGCGGTCGCAGCACACTGTTGCCAGAGTAAATCCAGTTTACGTTCAAATATTGATAATACATTGTGGGTTAATTTTTCCGGCGTTATATTTAATTCAATATTAAATTTTGCCAGTTCAGGACTTAATAATTCATTATTTGCCCGCTCCAGGAAAGCTTCATTGATCGCGGCAGGGTTGCCTGTTTGGTTAATTAACCAGGCTTCAAGCTCGTATCCCGCCATCATGGCAGAAGAAAACCGTTTGTTATCAAACCAGTTTTTCAGTAAAGCGGTTTCTTCCTTTAGATGATCATGAAATTGTTGATAATCTGATTTATTAAAATGACTGTATTGTATTTCTTCGCCCATGTAACAAGTCTAGCCTAATTTATATTGCGATACGATATGTTGTATGAAGCCAACGCTTTTTTGCCAGGTTAATACTGAAGAAGATGATGGTTTATATCAGTGAACTTTTTATCACGATATGCAGCAGATATTTACCTCGATAGAGTTGCCAGGCATGTGCTTTCAACTTGCTTTGTAGTGGCATGCATTACTACCATCATGTTTGAAGAGAATTAATTTATTTTTTCCAGTTCCTCGTTTACGTCAAGCCATTCAAGTTCCGCCTGTTCATGGGATCTTTCCAGGTCTGCTTTTTGCTGAAGAAGCTGTTGAAGTTTTTGTTTGTTTTCTTCAGCGTAAATAATATTGTCCGATAACAGCTGATTAATGCTGCCGATTTTTTCTGAAAGTTTATCCAGGGTATCCTCAAGCTGTTTTATTTTTTTTCTTAACGGCTGTGTTCTCTGTCTATGCTCGGCTGCAGTGCGTTTTCTTTCCCTGGCTGATATATTGTCTGAAGATTTTTGCTGGTTACTGGTTTTTAGGTTATTAGCTGGTTGAGTGATAGTTGAACGGTTACTGTTCTGCTCGCTTAACCATTTGGGGTATTCATCCAGGCTGAGAGGAAATTCACTGACTTTTTGCTGGTTTACCAGCAGCAATTTATCGCAGCTCACGTTAAGCAAATGCCTGTCATGTGAAACAATAACCATGGCGCCGGCGAAATCCTGCAGTGCTTCGGCTAATGCTTCGCGCATCTCCAGGTCGAGATGGTTGGTGGGCTCGTCAAGCAATAACAGGTTTGGTTTCTGGTAGATAAGCATTGCCAGTACCAGCCGTGATTTTTCGCCGCCGGAAAAGTTTTTTATCTTTGATAATGCCATGTCATTGGAAAAGGAAAATCCGCCAAGGTAATTTCTTAAATCCGCTTCGCGCGCCCTGTTATCAATTTGCTGGAGATGTTCTACTGGCGAGTGCTCGTCATGTAACTGCTCTAATTGATGCTGGGCGAAGTAGCCGATTCTGGCTTCTTTTGCCAGGTGGTATTCGCCGCTCTGGATTTTAAGCTGGTTGGCCAGCACCTTGATGAAGGTAGATTTGCCTGCGCCGTTGGGGCCGAGCAGGCCAATCCTGTCACCGGGCAATAACTGGAAATCGATATTTTTCAGGATTTTGTTATCAACATAACCTGCGTCGATATGCTCCAGCTGCAACAGGCTATTGGGCATTTTTTCAGGTTCGAACAAGACAAAATGAAAAGGGGAGTCGACGTGCGCCGGCGCGATAACTTGCATGCGCTCCAGTGCTTTCAGCCGGCTCTGCGCCTGCCTGGCCTTGGTGGCCTTGGCGCGAAAACGGCTTATATAGGATTCGATATGGGCAATATTTTGCTGTTGTTTCAGATACTGTGACTGCTGATTGGCCAAACGTTCAGCGCGTATGCGTTCAAATGCAGAATAGTTGCCGGTATAAATTTGCAGCGTCTGATGCTCAAGATGCAGAATATGGCTGCAGATATGATTTAGAAAATCGCGGTCATGGGAAATAAGCAGCAGTGTGCCACGGTAATTGCACAACCAGGATTCAAGCCAGATGATGGTGTCCAGATCGAGGTGATTGGTTGGTTCATCTAGCAGCAATAAATCCGAGCGGCACATCAGGGCCCTGGCAAGATTGAGCCGCATCCGCCAGCCGCCGGAAAACTCGTTTATGCTGCGTGTTTCGTCATCCTGTTTGAATCCAAGACCTGACAGCAGCTGACCGGCGCGCGCGTTAGCGCTATAGCCGTTTATGTTATCAAGCTGGGTGTGTAACGTGGCCAGCAGGAATCCATCGTTATCCGTCTCGGCCTGTATGAGATCTTGCTGTATCTGTCTTAACTCGGCGTCGCCGTCGAGCACAAAATTTAGTGCAGTTCGTTCACCTTCGGGTATTTCCTGAGCGACGTGTGCGACAGTCCAGTGATCTGGATAAACACAGTCACCCTTGTCAGCATGCAACTGCTGCAGTATAACGGAAAAAAGACTGGATTTTCCCGTGCCATTGGCGCCCGTTAAACCGACTTTCTGCCCCGGGCTTATCTGGAAGCTGGCGTCCTCGAATAACAGTTTTGCGCCGCGCCTGACACTTAAATTAATTGCCTGTAACATGGGCAGACATTGTAACCTTAAACAATAAATTGTGATATCAGCAGTGATGCCACTGACTTTATGTGCTCTTGATTTAACGGGAATTGAAATTTAGTATAAGGTGTGAAAAAGCCAATGAAGTGGTATGCTGGATTTTATGTACATGAATTATATGTACTAATTGTTGATAAATAAAAATGAGGCGTATTATGGGGATGATAAATAAACGACTCGATTCGGAAATCCCAGGCGGTGGTGCCTGTGCTTCTCAACAATTGTCGTTTGTCAAAACACATGACGGAAAATCCCCTGTATTCTATCCCAGGGTTAGCTTGCTGGATCGCTGGCTGGTGAGAAAAATGCTTGATGTGGTTGGCAATCCGCCCGTACGTATCAGCCTGTGGGACGGCAAGGAAGTTACCCCTCATTGTAAAAACCCGGTTGCTGTTATGGTCTACCGAACCCGTGGCTCCCTGCTGAAAACTATTATTGACCCTGAATTGTACTGGGGTGATTTATATTGCGCGGGAGATGTTGAATTCACCGGCGATATGGCGGAGTTCTTGGCAGTCATTTACCGGGGAATCAGCAGTAAAGGTAAACCTGGCTGGTTAAGAAGTCTGGTGTTGTGGGCAGGTCATCGAAATATCCTTAACACTTTGGACAGGGCCAGGGAAAATATTCATTACCATTATGATATTGGGAATGATTTCTACAGGCTTTGGCTGGACAGGGCGGCTATGCAATATACCTGCGCATATTTCCCGTATCAAAACATGACACTGGAGCAGGCGCAGATGGCCAAGCTGCATCATATTTGCCACAAGTTGAAACTGAAATCCGGCGACCATGTTGTCGAGGCCGGTTGTGGCTGGGGCGGGCTGGCGCTCTTTATGGCGAGGCATTACGGTGTCAAAGTCACAGCATATAATATTTCTGGTGAACAGATCAAATACGCGCGGCAACGCGCTGAAAAGGAATGCCTGGACGGCCAGGTTGAATACGTTCTGGATGATTATCGTAACATAGAGGGACAGTTTGATGTGTTTGTATCTGTAGGCATGCTGGAACATGTCGGAAAATCAGGCTACCGGGAACTGGGTGAAATCATCAGGTCCTGCCTGAAGCCTGACGGGCGTGGCCTGATACACAGTATTGGCCGGATGACTAATGGACCAATGAACGCCTGGATTGAAAGGCGTATTTTCCCCGGAGCCTGTCCGCCGGCATTAAGTGAGATGATGCAGATATTCGAGCCGAATAACCTGGCCGTCTATGATGTTGAAAATTTGCGCTTACATTACGCGCGCACGTTAGAACTTTGGGCGCAACGATTTGAAAGTCATGAACAGGAAATCATCGATATGACGGATGAAACCTTTGTAAAAGCATGGGGTCTGTACCTGCATGGTTCACGTGCGGCTTTCAGTGTCGGTGAACTGCAGCTTTTTCAGGTGCTGTTTAACCACGCAGAAAACAACAATGTGCCCTGGTCGCGTCAATATATTTATGAATCAGTGGAAAACAGTGCCGCGGAAATAACCAGCCCACCAGAAATCTCATACTAGCGTGTTTTCTGGAATAATCGCATGGATATCTCAGTTTATGATGTATTAATTATCGGCGGCGGGCCGGCGGGCTCCTCTTTGTCGTATAGTTTACTGAATGCCGGCTTATACAATACTGGCCAGGAAAAAACAGGGCTGAAAATCGCCATAATGGATAAGGCAGTATTCCCTCGAAACAAGGTTTGTGCAGGCTGGGTTACGCCGGAAGTAATGCGAGTGCTTGGTATTGATTTAACCGAATATGCAAAAGCACAGGTATTACAAAAAGTCAGTGGATTTCGAATCAGTCTGTTAGGGCAGCAGCAGGTCGAAAATATTTACCCGGGCGAGCCAGTAAGTTACGGCATTCGCCGTGTCGAATTTGATAATTATCTTTTACAGCGCTGCGGCGCAGACCTGATTCTGGGTGAAGCCTTTGAAAAAATGGACAGGACCGGCAATGGCTGGCTGGTTAATGATAAATACGAAGCAAAATTAGTTGTAGGTGCGGGCGGGCATTTTTGTCCGGTTGCGCGTGCCATAGGCGAAAAAGGTGTAAGTGAGTTAGCCGTTGCTGCGCAGGAAGTTGAATTTGAAATGTCTGTACAGCAAAAAGCAAACTGCAGAATTAAGAAAGAAGTCCCCGAACTGTTTTTCTTGCCTGACCTGTCTGGCTACGGCTGGGTTTTCAGAAAAGGTGATTATTTAAATATAGGTCTGGGCCGCGAGAATAAAAGCAGGCTTTCTGCTCAGGTAAAAGATTTCTGTGAATACCTGTCATCACTGGGGAAAATTCCCGCCGATATTACTGACAAGTTTAACGGGCATGCTTATTTGCTGTATTCACACTCGGTACGAAACATGGTTGCCGATAATGTTCTGCTGATAGGCGATTCAGCCGGGTTGGCCTATGACAAAAGCGGAGAAGGTATCCGTCCAGCCGTTGAATCGGCCATGCTGGCGGCGGATGTAATTCAATCCTGTGATGGTGATTACAGCAAGGAAAAATTGCGGGCATACAATGAATTAATGCAGCAGCGTTTTGGACAACGCTTACCCGGTCCTGATTTTATGCAACGCCTGCCAGACTTTGTTAAAAGAGCTGTTGCCAGCCAGTTAATGAAAACACACTGGTTTACTAAAAAAATTGTTATTGATAAATGGTTTTTACAAAAGGATCAAACACAAATGCCAGCGATTAAGGGGCAGTTGAAATAGCTTTTAGTAAAAAATAACAAACAGAAAAATATTATCCGTAAATGAACGCAACAAACGCTAATCTAAGTTTTTAAAATTTTAAATTTGCGTTTTTTGCGTTCATTTGCGGATGAATAATATTTTGCTAGTTTCTAAAACTTCAGGTAGGCACCGGCGAAGACACCGTCAAACGATAAATCAGTATTGGTGTCTGACACATCATCCAGAGTATATTGCGATTTGCGGTAACCGGCTTCAACACCGACCAGGAAACTGGTGGTATACGACACTTTTGCGATGAAGTCAGATACAGTGCTGCCGTCATAAGATATATAACTCAATTCGCCGCTGACAGTCAGGTCGGGCCAGGGTGTTGCGCCAACCATTGCATATAGCATCGGTACGGTTTCATCAACAGAGTCAGTTGTTGTCGGACTCCCGGTTGCAGAAATCGTATAGTCAACTTTTATCTTGCGAATATCAAGACCGATATCCAGGCTGACGACATTATCCAGAATTTCGTAATAGGCGTATAAATCCAGGGTTTCCATGGAAAAGTCGTTTGTTACGTTACCATTATAATCTGTTCCATTAAATCTGAAATTTGCAATGCCACTGCCGGATTGATCCATAGTGGTTTTCATTAACTTCACATTGGGAATGAGAGGGACGGGGTGCTCTAACGTGGCAAATAAATATCCCTGTGATTCATCACCCCAGAATAATTGATTGTTGATGTCAACGGCAGATGGGTCGCCAATCTTTTCTATGGTACCGCTGGGTGACTGGTTCCATACACCGCCACCGACAGAAACAGACAGTGTATCAGCATTGGCTGTAAAAGAAGCTGTTAATGCCAGTGTGAAAAATAATTGTTTAATCTTCATGAATATGCCACTTTAAAGTAATGATAACGGGAGAAGTTTAGTTAAATTATTTATGGATAATAGTACAGATAATGCAGTCTGCAGTGATTTAAACAGGCAATTTGCAGAGAATTGCGATGCGATTACAACAAATTATATTTTATTACCCTGCAAATGCTGGTTGTCGAGGAAATAAACTCGTTGATTCAGTATGTTACCTGCTTTTCAGAAATAATGAAATTCATATTGAACAGTTACTGTCGGGGATTTTTTGCTGACGAGTAACGAAAATTTATTTACGCGGACAGCAGTATCCGGCGCAGCAGGGAGATGGTGCTTAAGCCAAACGGCTGTTCCCGCTGACAGGCTGATAAATTATAACGTTTGTGTTTTGATATGCCGCATAACCAGCTCACTTGCTACCCTGGCAGTTTTGCTGATTAATGGAAACAGCATGGTTTCACACCTTAAGTCAGGGGGTTATCTTTTCAAGCAGGTACGAATTTATTCAGACATCGTATTTCTGGCTGTGCGAGTAAATATTTAACTTTCTGCCATTTTCAATTAAGGCGGTTTAGCTGACTTTTCATCATTCTTTAATATACTTGATCGAATATAAAGACGAAATATACATCGTTCATTTGTGTATGCAGACCAGGTAGTTGTTATGTTGAGTGAAGCCATGATTAATCTTCGCCAGGTTAATCTTCTAAAAAATAAATTTCCGGGAATTAAATTACTGTGGCTGGTAATTTTTTCTTTAAGCTCGTTGCCCCTGTCAGCACTGGCAGAAGAAATCAACAGGGGCCAGATTAAAGGCCTGGATGAACAGGTTCAGGATATTAAAAAGGACGTCCTGGCACTGACTTCAGAGTTATCACTACTTGAAGAAAAACTGCTGTTTCCTTCGAACACGCAGGTTTCACTCTTCGTTTCTTTGAAAGGCGACAAGGACTTTGTGCTCGATTCGATGCAGATAAAACTGGACAATAAAGTCGTTGCTCAACATCTTTATACTTACAAGGAAATTGAAGCGCTAAATGCGGGCGGTGTACAACGTATATACACTGGCAACATCAAAACAGGTGATCACAATCTGGTGGCGAGTTTTATCGGCCGCGGGTCATCGGGTACTGAATATCAACGAAATGGGAACTACACAGTAAACAAGGCGGTCGGGCCCAGGTTTGTAGAAATACAAATTACGGGCAGCAGCGCATCTGATCAGACGGTCTCATTTAAAGACTGGTAGACATGTTGTTTCGTTTCATACTTCTGCTGCCTGCATTTCTATGCAGCCTGTCTGCATATGCGGCAAGCAGTTTAACCAATGTTGAGCTGCGAGATTTATTTTTCGGCGAAGTCCTGTATTACGCCTACCAGGATAACTATTTCGAAGCCTTATCCAGGCTTGATGCTGAGTTGTCGCAGTATTATGCGCTCGACGAGTCCACGCTCGATCCCTTATCTCTGAATCTTGGCCAGGCAGAATTTTCCGTTGGCGATATTGAGCTTCAATACCGGATGAATCAGCGCGCAGAAAAAGCCATCCGGGCTGTACTGGGAAAAGGCGTTGATCTGGCAACGCGCAACCAGGCAGCGTTGGCACTGGCGCGCATGTTTTATCGAAAAAATGATGCCGTAAGCGCTTTATATGCACTGGACTATATACGCGATGATGTTGAGGAAAACTCGCCGGACCTGCTGCGCGGCGAGGAGCCGGAAAACTTCAGCACGGAGGTGGCCTATTTGCGGGCACTGGCCAGTATTGACACCGGGCAGTTCAGTGAAGCAGTTAAGATACTTCAGTCGTTACGAAATGAAAAATCACTGAAAGGATTCGTTTTATACAACCTGGGTATTGCCCTTATTCAGGACGGCAAAGAGGCAGAAGGCATAGCCGTATTCGATGAGCTGGGACAGCTTGATACTAATGATAACGCGATACTGGCAATAAAAGATAAAGCCAATCTGAAACTGGCATACCGTTTTCTTGATAATGGAAACGCCAGGCAGGCGCGGACATATTTTGAGCGTATACGTCTTGATGGCCCTTTTTCAGATAAAGCATTGCTTGGCGCTGGCTGGGCCGCTGTTGCGCAGGGACGATATGATCGTGCACTGGTGCCATGGTCAATTCTGCACGAGCGCGGTGAAACAAATGACTCGGTACAGGAAGTATTGATGGCTGTGCCATATGCCTATGGAAAATTGAAGGCATACGGCAACGCGGCCAACCTGTACGATTATGCCATGAAGGTTTTTGCTCGTGAGATTGAAAGTCTGGATGATTCTATTAAATCAATTCGCACAGGCAAGTTGCTTACTGCCTTGCTCGATGAAAGATCTGAAGTTGATAAGAACTGGGTAGTTAATTTACGTAATCTTCCTGACACCCCTGAAACACGTTATTTACTGGAATTGATGGCATCAAATGACTTTCAAAGTTCCTATAAGAATTACACTGATCTTGCTGCATTGCATCATCACCTGGATAAGTGGCTTGATGATTTGAGAGTTTTTGAGGAGATGATAGATATCAGGCGCGCTTACCAGGAGCCTTTGTTGCCTGTAGTTGAGGAAAAGTTTAAAAAAATAGATGCCAGAATAAAATTGCGACTGGAACAGCGCAACAGCCTGGCGATAAAACTGAAAAATATGTTAATAGCGCCACGGCCAGAATACCTGGCGACGGCTGATGAGCGTATCGCGATGGAGCGCATCAGTGTTCTTGAAGAATATATAAAGGCACATCCACGGGATGTCGGCGAAGAGTTTATTCAGCGTGTTAAACGCCTGCGCGGCGTTATATTATGGTCTATACAGAGTGATTATGATCAAAGATTAACGGATGCATACAATCATTTGATAGATCTTGATGAACTGATCAAGGAGCTTAACACCAGGTATCAGTCGTTTATACGTACCCGTCAGGCCGCAACCCAAAGTTATGATGGTTATTCCATACCCATTCGCCAGTTCAGAACCCGGCTGTTCGACGCACAAAGGAAACTCAAGGGTGTGATGGCGAAACAGGGACGCGTGCTGGAAACCATGGCGATTAATGAACTGGACCAGCGTCGTAAACGGCTTGAAGAATATCAGATTAAAGCACGATTTGCGCTGGCGGAAAGTTATGACCGGGCGACAAAAGCGCAGCTGGATGAGGAGATTGAAAAACAGCGCAAGTTACACGAATCCAGGCAAACAGAGAACGTAAACCAGACTGTGAACCAGCAAGAGGAATCTCAGGCGGAAAATGCGTCACAACAGGTAAATGATTCAGAACAGGCAACCAAAGAACAGAACACAGTAGCGGATGAGCCGGCTGCCGTAGATGAAGCTGCAACGCAGGACGCCTCTGAAGCGTCATCATCTAACGAAGACTCATCTGCCGACAGATAAGAATGCCATGCGGATCAATCTCATAACATTACCGGCTGTTATCACGACATGTATGTTGCTGGCTTCCTGTGTTACCACAAGTACTAAAGGCACGCTGGCAAGTCTGAGTGATATCAAGTTCGTGGTGAAACAGGAAAAAGTTGATGATAGCCTGGAAAAAGCCATGATCAGTTATCAGAAGTTTCTCGAAGAAACGCCTGAAACAAAGGTGACACCGGAAGCATTGCGCCGCCTGGCAGATCTTAAAATTCAAAAAGAGTACTCCGTTGCAGACATAAAGCAGGCGCAACTGGCCGCAGAAGGCAGTTCACCAGAGCAAGTCGCGGAGGATGAATTGCCCGCTGCCAAATCCGGTACCGCAACACCTGTTAAGGACAGCGCTGCCCAGGCTACCGATATGAAAACGCCTGATACCAGTTTTATACCTGTTGCAGCAGATAACAGTACACAGGACTTAACTGCTAACAATAGCCCCATTGCTGATTTAAGTGAGAGTGAAAAAGCATTTAGTGAACGTGCCGGTAAAAAAATCGACCTCGGAGACCACGCTAATATCAAGCCGGTTGCGCCTGGGGAGCAGCCGAAAGATGCTGCCGACTTACAGGCAGCCGGTGCAAAAGAAGCGATAGAACTATATAAGGGACTGCTGAAAAAATATCCGTTGTTTGAACGCAATGACCAGGTGCTTTACCAGTTATCCCGCGCTTATGAGGAAACAGGCGAGGTCGATATTGCAATGACGACGCTTGAGCAGTTAATCAGCAAGTACCCGCAATCACGGCACATTGACGAAGCCCAGTTCCGCCGCGCGGAATACTTTTTTACCCGTAAGAAGTATCTGGATGCGGAAGAGTCTTACCAGTCAGTAATCAATGCGGGGATAGGCTCAGAGTACTATGAACTTGCCCTGTACAAACAGGGTTGGGCTTATTTTAAGCAGGAAATGTATGAGGAAGCATTAAAGGATTACATCAGCATGCTGGACTATAAAGTCGATAATGGTTATGAACTCGATAATATAGAAAACAAAATAGAGAAAAAGCGTATCGATGATACCTACAGGGTAATCAGCCTGAGTTTTTCTTATCTTGGCGGTGCTGACGCCATTGTCGAGTTTTTTGATAAACATGGCCATCGTTTTTATGAAGCAAGTATCTACAGTCACCTGGGCGAATATTATTTAACCAAGCGGCGTTATGCTGATGCTGCAAGTTCATACCAGGCATATATCGATCGTAATCCAGTTTCCAGAGAATCGCCTTATTTCAGTATCAGGATTATCGAAATTTATAAACAGGGCGGCTTCCCTCGCCTGGTGGTTGATGCCAAACGAGAGTTTTCGAAAACCTATGCACTGCAGGCAAATTACTGGACGTTCTTTGATATCAATGAACATCCAACCGTGCTGGCGTTTTTGAAATCGAACCTGATAGACCTGGCAAACCATTATCATGCCCTGTATCAGGACAAGCGTTTGCAAAAACAAAAAGAAGAACATTACCAGGAAGCAATATACTGGTATCGTCAATACCTGGCATCCTTCCCGGAAGAAAAGGATGCACCAAAACTTAATAACCAGCTTGCCGGATTGCTGCTTGAGCACAAGGACTACCTGGCCGCGGCAACGGAATATGAGCGTACCGCGTATAATTATCCTACGCATGAAGCTTCAGCTGAAGCAGGTTATGCTGCGGTATTTGCCTATCGAGAATACCTGAAAGTCGCAAACCAGGCGCAGCACAATATCATTAAGCGTGAAATAATTCGCAGTTCACTCAAGTTTGCAGATTTTTTCCCAACACATAAACATGCGGCGGTGGTGCTTGTTGCTGCAGTCGATGACCTGTATTCACTTCGGGATTATGAGCAGGCGATTCTCTATGGGCAAAAGGCAATCAGGCTTTATCCCAATGCCGACACAAAACTGCTGCGCTCTGCATGGATGGTTGTGGCGCATGCTTCATTTGACCTGGCGAAATATAAAGAAGCGGAAGAAGCATATACGAATACACTGGCACTTACTGACAAGAATGATAAAAGCTATGAATCGCTGACCGAGAACCTTGCAGCATCAGTCTACAAACAGGGCGAGCAGGCGCGCACACTGGGTGATCACAAGACGGCAGCGGAACATTTCCTGCGTGTCGCAAAAGTTGCACCTAACTCGAAGATACGGCCTACCGCGGAATATGATGCAGCCGCTTCATTGATCGTATTAAAAGAGTGGGCAACAGTCGCAACGGTACTTGAAGGCTTCAGAAAACTCTATCCAGAGCATGATTTGCAAAAAGATATTACCAAAAAGCTGGCCATAGTTTACAAGGAAGATGGTAAATACCTGAGATCAGCAGCGGAATTTGAACGTATAGAAAAAGAAAATCCTAAAGATGAAGCATTACGCCGCGAAGCATTAAACCAGGCGGCTGAATTATATGAAATGGCTGAAGACAAAACAAAAGCCTTGCTGGTATATCAAAAACTGGTGGATTATTTCCCCAAGCCTGTCGAAGATAGTATCGAGGTACATCAGAAAATTGCGGATATTTATCTGACACAGGATAAACAGAAGCAATACATAGCCGAGCTTAAGAAAATTGTTGCTGCTGATGCTGCTGGTGGTAAAGGACGTACCAACCGCACTAAATACCTTGCCGCGAAAGCGTCGCTGGTTCTGGCCGAGCCTAAACTTAAAGCATTCAAACAGGTGGCGCTGGTAAAACCTTTTAAAAAGAACCTGAAGAAAAAGAAACAGCGCATGCGTGATGCAATCGACACCTATACCAGGCTAGTGGAATATCAGGTGGGTGATGTGACAGCGGCAGCAACTTATTACATTGCTGAAATTTATTATGAGTTCAGTGTTGCCTTAATAAATTCAGAAAGGCCGGATAATCTAAATGCTGAAGAACTGGAACAATATGAGCTGGTGATTGAAGATCAGGCTTATCCGTTCGAAGAAAAAGCCATCAATGTTCACGAGAAAAATATGGAGCTTCTTGATGTCGGTGTTTATAACGAATGGATAGACAGGAGTATCGCCAAACTGGCCAAACTGGTCCCGGCCCGTTATGGCAAATCCGAACAGGATAGTCTTGTTGTCGCCATGATTCAGCCGTCTCAAACAGGGAATGATAAAGCAAAGCAGAATGACAACAATAAAACTGGCAATGCAGAGGATACAGACAACAGGGTAAACCAGCATGAGGAACTGCCGCAGTCGCAGCAGGAAGCGGAACCGCAGGGGGACGCGCAGGAAAAAGTTCAGGAAAATGCTATAAAACAGGAAACAGCAGCAGCATGGGCTACGGAACAGGCTCAAACAGTTGAGTAGGACTCTGGGTTTTATAGCTGGAGAGGCACATGACAGCGGTATTGCATAAGCTTTTTATCATTATTTCATGCGTGATGTTATTTTCCTGTACAGGCAGTAATGTTATGCAGGGTGGTGACAGCGCGCTGCTGGGCAGCAATTTAAGTTATATTGATGTTGATTCAGACGTCGAATCTGATTTCAATAGCGCGGTTGTGCTCATACAGCAGGAAAAATATTCACAGGCAATCGATGTGTTGAAATCGGTTATTGAACGTGAGCAGCGTTTGCCTGCGCCCTATGTCAACCTTGCAATCGCCTATAACAGGTCCGGCAATAGCAAGGAAGCTGAAGCAAACCTGATTAGCGCTTTAAAGCTGGATATTGGTGACCCGGTGGCAAACAATGAGCTTGGTCTTCTGTACCGCAAAGCCGGAAAATTTAAAGCCGCACACACCGCCTATAGCAATGCAATCAGGCAGCATCCCGATTACCTGCCCGCAAAGAGAAACCTCGGTGTTTTATGTGACCTGTATATGCATGATTACCAATGTGCGCTAGAACAGTATGAAGCTTACCTTGAGCAGAAACCCGATGACAGCACAGTTGCTATCTGGATTGCTGATGTAAAAAGCCGGCTTGATAAATAGGTATTGAAAGCAGGATATGCCAACAACAAATATCATTAAAAAATACACGTGTAAGTGTTATTTGCGAAAAGATTCTGGCTGGTACTGACAATATGATAATTAAAGCTATACTCAAAGTGATCCTGTTCTGGCTACTGCTGCAAACAGTGGCTTTGGCTGAGAATAAAAAGGTCGATACTGAAGTAAAAGAATTATCGGGGATTTCAATTATCGGCAATAAGGAAGCACCTAAATCACTTTATATTGTGCCCTGGCAGAATTCTGAAGTTGGTGTTGCGACAAGTCTTAACTCTGGATTACTGGACGACAGTATGCGGCCTGTTGATAGAGAAGTGTTGTCGCGCGAACTTGATTTTTATGAATTAAGTCATGGAAAAAATCCGTAATAGAAAGAATTACCATAAAACATATAACAACAATCAAATACTAATTTAACGTCCTGTTTTTAAACAGAGATTCATAATATTGAGGAGTACATGATGGAGACAATCCAGACTATTGTGCAGTTTTTCCAGACCGGCGGTACCTTTATGTACCCGATCCTGATTGTCTTTGCTTTTGGTGTTGCGATATGCATAGAACGATTTACAAAACTATCAGTGATTCGCAAGGCCAACAAAGAAGTGTGGGACAGAGTCTATCCATTTCTGGATGAAGGCGATTTTAACGGCGCGCGAGATTCCATTGCGAATAGCGAATCGACTATCGCGAGTTTATTGAACATGGGCCTGTCACGACAGGGTTCAGTACGACGGCGTGATGATATCGAGATTGCCATGGAAGAAAGCATGATGGAAATCATTCCAACGCTTGAAAAGCGCACACCCTATATTGCACTGTTTGCGAATATCTGCACCTTGCTCGGTCTGCTCGGAACGATTATGGGTCTGATCGAAGCGTTTACCGCTGTTGCCAACGCCGATCCGGCCGAAAAAGCGGATATGTTGTCCGCCAGTATTTCTGTGGCAATGAATACCACCGCTTTCGGTTTGATGGCGGCTATTCCGTTGCTGATTACTCATGCAATGATCTCATCAAAAACAGGTGAAATTATTGATAGCCTTGAAATGGCCTCGGTTAAAACACTGAATATTATTTCTGATTTCGGCAAACGTCAGGCGTCATTGACATCCAGTAACGGCTAGCAATAATGGCTAGAAGGCATCATTACAGACGTACTCAAAAAGAGGCGCCTGAATTAAATATTACAACCTTCCTCAACCTGATGGTTGTGCTTGTACCGTTCCTGCTGATTACTGCGGTATTCTCTCGCATTACAGTAATGGAATTAAGCATACCCACCGGCGCTGGCGGTACCAGCAGCGAACAGCAGTTGAGTATCGAGGTTATTGTCCGCCAGAAGGGTCTCGAAATAAGCAATGGCAGACAGGTGCTGGCCAGATTTCCGCTGCTTAAACCGGAACAGGTTGTTACCGCAGCTAATGCTGATGAGGGTGCAGGCGACGTCGAAAAAGATATAAGCAAGCGCTATGATCTTAAAACGCTTTCTAAATACCTGACAGAGATAAAGTCTAAATATCCAGATAAAACCGATGCAATTGTCCTGATGGAACCAGACATTGAATATCGGGTACTGATTAGCGTGATGGATGCTGTGCGTTCATCGTTTGTTCGTCACCAGGGTGCAGAAGGTGAAGCAGACGTTCTGCAACAGCTGGTTCTATTCCCGGATATTTCTATTGGTGATGCGCCATGAAACAAAATCGTCGTATGAAGCGCATGGCGCGCGGTCAGAAAAAAGGCGCCACTGCAGCATTAAGCCTGGTATCACTGATGGACGTGTTTACCATTCTGGTATTTTTCCTGCTGGTGAACTCATCATCCAGCGATGTGCTGGAGCCTCCCAAGAATATTAAATTGCCTGATTCTACTGTGGAAGCCAAGCCACGCGAAACAGTGATTGTAATGATTACTCCCGAGCAGATTTTAGTTCAGGGTACACCGGTGGCTGCTACAGAGGACGTGATTAACAGCAAGGCGTCTATTATTGTAGAAGTGAAGGAAAGGCTGTTATTACAGAAGCAAAAGGTTATTGGCATCAGCAAAAAAGTAGCGGCGGAAGGCCGGGAAGTGACTGTGCTTGCGCATCGTACCGTACCCTTTCATTTAATGAAAAAAGTGATGGCGAGCTGCACCAGTGCTGGTTATGGAAAAATTTCCCTCGCGGTTATTCAGAAAGCGAAAGATAAAGGCTGATACGTTCCCGTGGCTTATGATATTTCAAAAGAGCAGAAAAAAGTCAATCGCCAGATTGATGAGGCCTACGCTCGCCTTGAAGAACTGAGAAACCAGGACGACGGTATTTCCGAAGAACTGGAGCAGCTGAACAGTCAGCGTTCGCGTTACCTTATCCTCAGCGAGGTTAATGATCAGCTGGCGAGGCTGGAAAAACTTGGCGGTGCTGATTTATTCTGGGGCGATAATTATGATCGTGGGTCAGTGCAAAAGCAGCAAGCGCGAGTTCATGACCTGATCATAAATTATGATTCCCGGGTAGCTGAATTGCAGAGCAGGAAACAGCAACGTGATGATGCAATCTTAGACCTTGAAGTAACAATTAATAATTTAAATGAAGATAGCATCGCCTTGCAGGAGCTTGAGGAAGAGCTTGCTGAAGATTTTGTTATTGAACGCGAAATGGCGGAAGCGTCATTCCGCCCGATGGTCATGCCATGGAACAGCGATGGCGCTGACCAGAAACGATTCAGAAAAATATTACTGATCGTTTTATTTTTCGCCTTCCTGCTTGGCGCCCTGATACCATTGTGGAATATACCTGTTCCAGACCGCATAGAAGTTGTCGAGATCCCGGAACGCCTGGCTAAACTGGTTGTGGCTAAACAAACACCGCCACCGCCACCGCCAAAGCAGGAAAAAATTGAAGAGCAGGAGCCGGAAAAACAGCAGGCCAAAAAAGAGGAGACGAAACCTGCTCCTGAAAAAGCCAAAAAAGCACGTAAAAAAGCTGAACGCGCAGGCTTGATGGCATTCAAAGATGATTTTGCTGATTTAATCGACAATACCCCGGTTGCTAAACTGGGTGCAAAGGCAAAAATTAGCGGTGAAGGATCTAAAGCCAGGAAAACAACACGTTCACTGGTTACTTCGAGTGCAGGCAGTGGTAGTAGCGGTATTAATACTGCATCGCTAAGCCGTAATGCTGGCGGCGCCGGCGACGGTATTGGCGGTGTTGAATTCTCACGTGTAGAAAGTTCGATCGGAACCGATTTTGCTGGTGAGGAGAGACCGCTAAGTTCGGGCCCAGGGGCATCGCGTACGGATGAAGAAATACAGATTGTATTTGACCGTTACAAGGCCGCTCTTTACCGGATTTATAATCGCGAACTGCGTAAGAATCCAACCTTGCAGGGTAAAATGGTACTGCGTATAACGATTAAACCGGATGGTAGCGTATCTAAAAGTATCGTTGATTCAAGTGATATGAATTCACCGGATCTTGAGAGGAATATTGCTGCCAGGGTGATGAGGTTTAATTTTGGTGCTAAAGAAGGTGTGCCTGTCATTACCATTCTTTATCCGATCGATTTCTTGCCTGCAACTTAATCTTAAGGGCGTAACTTAAATACATATTGGTTTCTCGCAAAGCTGCAACGTGCGTACAGGAATAATGTAATTATTTGAAATCGTGAAGTATAGCTAAGTCACTGCGTCATAAATATGAAATTTAGTATTAACCGAAGCAGGAATATATCGGCAGCAGCCAGCAATGAAATGCCCCACTTTATTATTCCTGGACCTTCCATCATGGTTCAGCACCTGTATCCATACGGGACTGAAAACAAGTGTAAGAGTACCGTCAAAAAATTTAACAATTTAGTGTCAGTAAATAGACAATTTCGATGCTAAACACATCTTAAATACTATACTTCAAGACATGTTTTTGTGTGAATGACCGTAAGCAAGTTATTCCCGACCTGGTGGCTGGCTTCACACAGACAGCTCAAATGATACCAAACGCAAATTAATTGTAATTCCAATTGCATATGTTGGTGTTTGCTGTTGTTTGAGCATAATAAATTAATTGCCTGTTTGCGCCTGCTCGCAAAAGTTATATTTGCGGGCAGTGTTTTTCTATGGCCGGCAGTTAATGCTCTTGCGGATCTGCAGATTACCAAAACGGTCGACCCGATTTCGCCCTCTCCGGCTGCTGAAAACGATGTTGTTCGGTATAACCTTAGTGTTACCAATACCGGGCCGGGTAATTTATCTAATGTCATTATTGATGATGTTCCTGATAACCTGAACAACCTGAATTATACCGTTACCAGCCCCGGTCCGCCGCCTGGTAGTGCCGGACCGGGGGCTAATCAATACAGGTTTTTCAACCTGCCTGCCGGGGAAACGGTAACGCTTGATCTTGATGCCACGGTCAATGCTGTTGATGCCTGCCCGCTAATCAATAATACCGCCAGTGTGAGTGAAGGCTCAGGTACATTTAACGATAGTGCAACTGCTGCCAGCATTGAATATGATTTTGAACTGACCAGCGGCCCTGGCTCCAATGTTATTACACATGTTGCTGGTACCAGCTATTGTGAGTTCTGTGATACCGGTGAGATACATATCCGCATCACAAATCCGACGACAGCCGCTTTCCAGAATATCACGCTGGCAGAGGATTTACAGTCTCTGGGCCTGACTTATATTTCAGGATCCACCACCTCCACCATCGGTGGCGCAGCTGACCCTTCTATTTCAGGGACACAATTAACCTGGACATCGGCACAGATACCTGCACTCGCCAGCCTCGCTGCCGGGAACACGCTGGAAATATCGTTTCGTGTCAGTACCTATACCGAGGCCATGATACTGGCTGACCCCAACAGAAATATTATCGCCAGTATGAGCTTTGATATGGCCTGTCTCGCCGGTTCGCAATTGCTGGATACCGGCCAGTTTGAATTACCGATTCGCCAGCCTGTACCTCAGTTATTAAAACAGGCACGAAACTACGATGCTGCACAGAATACCTGGGCAAACACCGTTTATGGTAACCAGAACGATGATGTCATCTGGCGGGTGAGAGTTCGCAACCAGGGCGCGGCGGACATGGAAGCCCTGCTGATGAACGATGCCATAACCGGCAACTTCGATATTAACTATATCTGCCCGACGCTGGCTGATGCAAATGCGATTGGTGCAAACAATGGTGTCCTGCCGGGCGCTTCACCATGTGTCGCCATGGCCACACCGTTCGATGTCGATGACCCGTTTGGCAATATTGCGGACCCGAATGATATCGCCGCGACCAGTGACGGTTTTATTTATTATGTCGGCCGCATACTTACCGACCACACCAACCATGTCAATACCGCTGATATATCCTGGGGTTGTGAGGTTACTTCGCCGGGAGGTGGTTTGATCACTGTGCCTGCTTCAACCGGTGGCTCAACGCCGGCCGTCAACCTCGATGATACGGCTAATTTAAGCACAACCGTAGTGCCGGCAAGTTTACAGATAACGCAAACGGTCACCGGCAGTAATCCCGGCCAGCCTCTGGGCACAAAAGGCCTGATGACGATTACCCTGAACAACCAGACGGGCGGTTCAATTCAAAATATTGAAGTGAGTGCGACACTGCCGGCAGGTTACGTCATGGATAACAGCTACGGCGTGGTTAATGGCGTAGGGAGTGGTCAGCCGACTTTTGCCCGCACACCTGCTTTTCAAAATTATCCTGGTTTTATCGATACCTTTACACGTGATGATGCAGAACTGGGTACGCCAGACCCGCTGGATGATCTGACGCCTCACTTTACCCTGACCAGTACTACAACCGGCGCGGATCCGCTGGAACAGGTGAATATGTTACGCCATGACGATGAGGTTTCCTTCACCTTTGGCATTATCATGGTTGAACCCGGTCGATTTGACAAGGAAGCGGACTCGGATGTTAACGAAGAAAATACCGGTGATAACACCGACCCGACAAGCGCCCTTGCTTTATCGAATGATGTCACCGTTAGCTTCGATGCGGTTGATGATCCCTCCGGTGTACAGGGAGTTACGCTTCCTCCTGTAACTTTTAATTACAATTCGAATCCGGAAGACCTTGATGTTGATATTTCCGACTCGTTATTTATTTTAACCAATGACGTTAATGTCCCGCTGGATCTAAACGTGATACTGACCAATAACGGCGGTCACGATGCTGATGATCATGTGACTTATGTTTCTTTTGGTCAGACAATGACAGTGCAGACACCTGCGTCTGGTTGTGTTGATGTTTCACCACCACCTCCATCGCATCCATACTGGTCTACGCCAGCGACAATTCCGGCAACGGCAGCTGTGTATGCCTGTGACCGTGGCGTGCTGGCTCCGGGTGCCAGTGAAACCTTTACCTTCTCGGTTATTAAAAATACCAGTGGCGCCGGCATCAGTGCCGATGATCTGACATTCCGCGCTGATGTCATTGGTGAAATTACCCATTTCGATGGCAGCCTGTTAACTGATCCCACGCCGGCAATATTGACCTGGACGACACCACAGCAGCAGCTGGCAAATAACTACACGCTGGATACCATTCGCTCGCGGGTGCTGGGTTTCAATCTGACGAAAGTTCTGTCGGGTAACTGTGCCGAGGATAACCCGCCGCCGATTACTAACACCAATGTCATTATCGGTGAAGACTGTCCCTGGCACATCGAGTCGGGTGGCTGGTTTGGCTTTTTAACTCCCGGCTATACCCTGATTGCCGTTGAAGATGTCGTAGTAACCGATGATTTACCTAATGGCCAGGGTTTCATTCATTACGATAATGTAAAGCCGTTCAATTTTACTAATGATCCAGCGATAGTATTTGTCGGTGCAAATGGCGGTGCCGGTACTACGCCGCTGGATGAAACGGACATTGACTGGCAGTTCAATGCCGCGATTAATCCTATTACGACAAAAGACCAGTTTTTCCGGGTTGACCTGAAAACACGTATCCTGAATGACCCGGTTGATTCTTCCGCGGCACCTAATAGTCATAGCGCGATCAGTACCAATATCGGCCGAACCTCATTTAATGCACATTTCCAGTCAGCCAACGTCGCCGGTGTGCCACAGCCACCACTGTTTATCCCGGTCAGTGACACACTCGGTATTCCCGGTTATCCGCTTGAGTCGGTACGCCGGGTGGATTTGACAGTAACCGAGCCCAATATAACTATCACCAAGCAGGTATGTAATGAAACTCGCAATGGATTCGGACCTGGCTGTAATGGCGGCGTGTTTGCGGATCTGGTGAATGATGGTGATACCACGGATTCCTATATCTTCAAGATTACGCTGACTAACGAAGTCAGCGCCTCAGGTGTAGCACGTGCACCGGCTTACAATATTATTTCCACCGACGTACTGGATGCTTCCGACCTGATGTTAGTCGTGCCGTTTGCCAGTGACGGTCTGGATAATGATGGCGACGGTCTGGTTGATGCTGCCGATATCAACGGCGAGGGCAGCATTAGCGAAAACGTTGCCAATGGCACTACCCCGGCGATTATTACATACGATAGCACGCACAGCGCACCGCTGCTGCGTGTTGATCCGGGCGACAGTGTTACCTTCTACTACCGTGTCGATCCCGATGATGCCATTGCACCATTTCAGCTGCTGACTAATACGGTGGACATGTCATACGACAGCCTGGACGGTGACTTTGGTAACCAGAGTGCGCCGCAACTGGATAATACGGCTGTCGCGCCTGACGATGCCGGCCGCGCCCGTATTTATACGACGGCTCCAGCATCGGCCGATGTCAGGATCATCCCGGTACTGACCGAACCCAAATCCATCGTTCAGTTGTCCAACACGCCTGTGGGTGGTCCGCCGCAGCCTGTGGTGCCCGGCGAGGAAATTGAATACAAGCTGGTGGCGTCCTTACCGGCAGCCAACCTGAGAGATTTCAAAATTCGAGATGAACTGCCGCCGGGTATCCGTTGTATCGAAGGCCAGGTGGTAAATCTCAATGCCGCGCCATATACGGCAGCGGGATTCAGTCCCGGCGGCAGCTTTGCGCCAAGCACCTGTACCAGCACGGGCAGCAATGATGTTATCGAATGGCAGTTCGGTGATCAGGCGCTCACTGCGCTGCTGCCCGGTGACCGCTTTGATTTCGAAATTACATTTATCGCACGAGTAGAAAATACTGCCTTCACCGGCGAAGGCACGGTCATCAGTAATGGTGATCCCAGCACCGTAACCACCACCAGTTATAAGAATGAAAGCGGCACCCTCGTGGTCATTCCTCATGCCGCGGTGGATGTGGTTGTGCGTGAACCGCAAATCAGTTTAACCAAGTCGTTCGCGCCGGTAGTGAACAGCGATGCGGGCGATGTTTTAACTGTGACGGTCACGGCGACGAATACAGGTTCGGCGTCGGCCTATAACCTGCGTGTACTCGATGACCTGCTTGGTTCGGATTTAAGTTATGTTGTTGGCAGTGTCAGCGGTACCGATCCGCCGGATAATGTGGATTTATCTCTGGGCGCCAATCAACCGATATTCAGCTGGAATCCGGCTAATACGGATTATGAAATCGCACCGGCAGCGGTCCGCAGTTTTACTTTCAAGGTGCGTGTTGATAACACGGCGCAACCACTCGAATTGCTGGACAACACACTCCAGGCAGCATGGAGTTCATTGCCGGGGCAGAGTACGGCACTGAATACCAGTGGTGTCATTGGCGCCGATGGCAGTGTGCTTGGCCTGAGAAATGGCGCCTTGCCTAACGCCGGCAATGCCGTCAATAACTATGAAACAACGGCGACTGCCTCCACCGTCGTACCGCCGTTAACCATGACCAAAACGGTGATTGCACCGGCAGTGGATAACACTATCGGCGCGCATAAGCATTTCCAGATAGAAATTCTGCTGCCGGAGGGAACCACGAATAACCTGGTTGTTAGCGATGACCTGAACCAGGGCAGTCTCAGTTATGTGCTGGCGAACAATGCTGCCTTTGATATCAGTTACAGTTTCCAGGGAATTGCCAGCGTCAATGGCGGGGCGTTAACGGAAGGCTCGTTTACTTTTCCCGCGGATAACACCGCTGTCGCTGCGGCCTGGGATTTCGGCACGGTGGTTACCCTGTCAGAAGACGACCTCAGCACTTCGAACATAACGCCTTCTATTCTTATCGATTATTACGCGCGCGCCGATAATGTTCTGCCGGAAGCAAACGAAGGCGACACCATGCAGAATACCGCGGCGGTGGATTACACCAATGGTGAAACCAGCTTGCCCGCGCCGCAACTGCAGGATAGTACAGCGCCGGTGACGGTGGTGGAACCGGATAATATCGCGGTCAGCAAAACCTATGTTGCCAACCTGACAAATCCCGGCGTGGCGCCTGATCTGAACGACGTACTTCAGTATCGAATTACCGTCACCAATAATGACAGTATTGAGGCATTTGATTTCAATATCCGGGATGAACTGCCAGCCGAGTTACAGCTGGACACCGCTTTTATCCCGACTGCTTTGATCAACGGGGTAGCGGTAACGGGCTTTAATGCAACACCGGCTGCTTCACCCGCAGGACCTTTGGTGTGGGGACGCGGCAATGCGGATAACACGCTTGATATTCCTCCCGGGCAGTCTTTAGTACTGACCTACCAGGCGATTGTTAAGACGCTGTCGCCGCTGAGTACAGTTTTAAGTAACAGTGTGTACGTTGACTGGACATCACTTGACGGTGACAGTGTTTATGAAAGAACAGGTGCAGGCTGTCCAGCCATCACTGCACCGAATGATTACTGCGTGGGTCCGGTGACAGCCATGGTGGCGCTGGTCGAGCCGGAACTCACCCTGGAAAAACGTGGTCCTGCGGGTACGGTTTCTTACGGTGTCGGTATTCCCTATACCCTGGTGCTTGAAAATACCGGCAACGGTACGGCTTTCGGCGCCAGAGTCATTGATAAATTGCCTGATGCAGCTGACAATCCGCCGCTCACCGGTGGTACCTGTGATACTGCGCCGCAGAATTTTAACGTGCGTATTACCAGCGCTGCCGATGAATCAACGGTTCTCCGGGCATTGACGCAAGGCGTTGATTATACGGTAAGCCATACCGCGGCACCTACCTGCGAACTGGTTGTCGACACCGTCAGCACGCCGTCGGGCATTGTAGCCGGTGAGAAATTACTAATTACTTATGACGCCTACCTCGATAGCGGTAGCCAGGGCGGCGCCCTGTTAAGCAATATTGCCGGTGTCACAACCTGGTACAGCCAGGACGTATCAGCTGGCACCACAGGTCTGCTGGCATTTACCCGGACCATTACCGATGGTACACCGGGCGTTGTCGACCATCAGGACACAGCAACTGTCACCGCCGAAGCGCCGATCGTCGATGTACAGAAAACGGTGGTCAATATCACGACCGGTCAGGACCCTGGTAGCGATGCATCACCGGGCGATACCCTGCGTTATACCATTACCGTTAGCGTGCCGAATGCCAGCGCGCTGGACGCAGCGAATATTATTGTTAGCGACGCCGTACCGGCAAACGCCAGCTATGTTGCCGACAGTGTAACGCTGAACGGGCTGCCGCTTGGCCAGCCGGATGGCGGAGTGTCGCCACTGATCGCTGGTGTTGAGGTGAGTTCTTCTGATTTAACACCGCCATTACCATCCCCAGGCAACGGGATTATTTCGATAGGTGAATCTGCAACGCTGACATTCGATGTCATTCTGGACCCGGTGATCACCAGCGGTACCGTCATACAGAACCAGGCAACCGCCAGTTCACCGGCAACGGGTGACCTGCTAAGTGATGATCCTCTCGCCGCAGGAACGGAAGATCCAACCGAGACCGTGATCACCTCAGCACCGGCATTCCAGGTGCAGAAAACATCACAGGATATAACGGGTGATCCAGCAGTGCTCGATGCCGGCGATTCGCTGCGTTACACCATTACGGTCAAGAACATCGGCCAGGAAAATGCTGTTAACGTTCTGCTTACTGACCAGATACCGTCAAATACCGTGTACGAGGCCAACAGTACCACGCTCAATGGTGCGGCGGTTACTGATCCGTCTGCAGGCGTATCGGCAGTAGAAGTCGGACTGCTGATTAATGCGCCGGGTGAGCAGCAGGGCAATATGCCTGCGGATGCTGATGCGGCAGCAAATAATGTTGCTACGATCACTTTTGAAGTCACCATTAATCCTTCCGTTGTTGATGGCGCATTAATTTCCAATCAGGGTTTTGTAACCGGTGATGGGGCGGGCAGCGGAACATTCCCGCAGCAGCCAACGGACGATCCCGGCACACCACTGCCCGACGATCCAACTATTGATGTGGTTGGTAACGTGCCGGTGGTGGATGTGCTGAAAACCGTTGCCATTCAGCTTGATATCAACGGCAACGGCATTGTCGATCCGGGCGATACATTACGCTACACCATTACCGCGACAAATATAGGCGCGATTCCGGCCACTGGCGTTCGACTGGTTGATAATGTACCGCTGGATACAACGTATGTTGCTAACAGTACCACCCTGAATGGAAATGCTGTTGCCGATGCCGGCGGCAACGTATCGCCATTAATCAGCGGCATCGATATAAGCTCCAGCGACCTGACACCTCCCTTGCCAGGTGCAGGCAATGGCGTGCTGTCGGCCGGTAGCAGCGCCCTTGTTATCTTTGATGTGGTGGTGAATGCAGCTACGCCTGCAGGTACCGTAATCAGTAACCAGGGTTCTGTCAGCAGCAACGAGGTGCCGGTCGAGCCATCAGATGCGGATGGCATTGATGCTAACGGCGACCAGCCGACGACAATTGTAGTGGGTAATGTGCAGCGGCTTGCGATTACCAAGCAGGTATCCATCGTTGGCGGTGGTGTTGCCCAGGCAGGCGGACAACTTGAATACCTGCTGCGTGTGACCAATATCGGCAGTGTTGCCGCCAGCAATGTTGTCATCACCGACAACCTGGATCAGCCGGTTGCCGGACAGATGACTTATGTTGCCGGCAGCAGCCTGTTGAATGGTTTGCCTGCGGGCGTTAGTTTTGCCGCTCCACTGCTAACGGCAGATTATTCGACTAGCTATGGTGATCTGGCTCCCGGTGATGTTATCGAGTTACGTTTCCGGGCACAGCTGAATAACACGCTGGCGCTGGGCACCACGATTACCAATATCGGTGAAGTTAACTGGGATACGCCGCCGTCAACTGCATCAGCGTCGGTTGATATCGATATCGGTGGTTCTCCAGGCTCGGTCAACATGAATGGCCAGGTCTGGCACGACACGGATTTCAATAATGTGCTGAGTGCTGGCGAAATTGTATTGCCGAACTGGCAGGTTGAGCTTTATCGCAATAACGTATTACTGGCAAACACGCAAACGGATGCCAATGGCGGCTTCCAGTTCAGCGGTCTGCCGCCAAACCTGCCTGTTGGCGATGCCTATGAGCTCAGGTACACCTCACCCGGTGCCGTCGCCAATGCCGCAACACTGGGGACCGCAAGTTCTGCATTCACCAACGGCCCGCAGCGGATATCCGATATCCTTGCCGCTTCTGGTGCCAGCTTGCAGAACCTGAATATGCCGAGACAGCCAAATGGTATCGTTTATGATTCGGTACTGAGGGTACCGGTAGCTGGCGCAACCCTGACCATGTTTAACCAGACACGCAGTAACCAGCAACTGCCGGCAAGCTGTTTGGAAGATCCGAATCAGCAGAACCAGGTAACCTCTGCAGAAGGTTATTACAAGTTTGATCTTAACTTCAGCGACCCGTTACGCTGCGCTGAAGGTGATGAGTACGTTATTCAGGTGCAACCACCGGCAAGCGGTTATGTGGGCACTACATCGGCCATTATTCCGCCGGCAGTTCCTGTTAGCGGCGCAGCGCAGAACGTACCAGTCTGTCCTGGCAGTGCGGCGGACCAGGTGCCAGCCACTGCACTTCACTGTGAAAACAGCACCAGCGAGGTACAGCCGGATACTTCGATTGCACCGCGCACGGCAGGTACCAGTTATTATCTTAAGTTCCTGTTTAACAGTGCGCCTTATACCGACCAGATCTATAACAACCATATTCCGGTTGACCCTGAACTGGATGCTGCAGTGTCGATCTCGAAAGTCACCGGGATGCCTAACGTCACGCGCAGCCAGCTGGTGCCTTACACCATCACGCTGAACAATGCCCTGGGTGTACCGTTATTTGATCTGACTGTTATCGATAATTTCCCGGCAGGCTTCAAATATGTTGCAGGTTCATCCCGCCTCGATGGTGCTGAAGTTGAACCGGTCATTAACGGCCGCCAGCTGAGCTGGCCCGGCGTTAGCCTCGATGCCAATGAAATCCATATCATCAAACTATTGCTGGCAGTTGGTTCAGGTGTGGGTGAAGGCGAATACGTCAATACTGCACACGTTATAAACACACTTACGGGTGAAGCTGCCTCTGGTATTGCCTCGGCCACGGTCCGTGTAATACCGGACCCGACGTTTGACTGCACCGACATCATCGGCAAGGTGTTCGATGATAAAAACTATAACGGTTACCAGGACGAGGGCGAACCCGGACTGGCTGGTGTGCAGCTGGCCACCGCCCGTGGCCTGCGTGTCACTACCGACCCGTATGGCCGCTTCCATATCACCTGTGCCGTGGTGGCCAACGAAGTACGCGGTTCCAACTTCATTATGAAACTGGATGACCGCACGCTGCCGTCCGGCTACCGCGTGACCACCGAGAACCCGAGGGTGCTGCGCGCGACCCGCGGCAAGATGCTGAAGTTTAATTTCGGCGCCACCATCCATCGTGTCGTGCGCCTGGATCTGGCCGATGGTGTGTTTGAAAAAGATTCAACCATGCTGCGTCCACAATGGCGTTCGCGTATTGACCTGCTGATGATCGAGCTGCAGAAAGATCCATCCATCCTGCGGCTATCCTACCTGGGCGAAAACGAAACAGAGTCACAGGTTGAAAAGCGGCTCGACGCGATTGAGAAACTAATCAGTGACCGCTGGCAGGAAATAGACTGCTGCTACAAGTTGACCATCGAAAAAGAAGTGTTCTGGCGTAAAGGCAATCCGTCGGACAGGAAGGCGTTTAAATGATGAACGTTTTCCGGCTGTTTAGTTTTCATCATGGCGAGCGAAGCGAAGCCATCTCGTGCAGCACGTTACCGAACTCTGCTCGCCATGACATGCACAAAAATAAATTTAACCGCCTGACAAGATCAGCTTTCGTTATGCTGCTGTGTGCTGCCAGTACGGTTTTTGCGGATGACTGGCTGAGTATCAGCGAAGATCAGGCTGGCAAGATCGCACACCCCCCGATGCAGCTGGAAAAATACCCGCTGCCCGAGAATGCGGAAAAAAATTACCCGCCGAACCAGACTTTCACCCTGTGGGTGCAGGACGAGACCTATTACAAGCCGCGGCAAGACGACAGGGTAGAAGTTAAAAAGGTACTGGAAAAAGAAGTCAAGACCCACAAGCTGGAAGGCGAGGTGCCCGCTATCGGTTTCCGCTCCGGCGAGGTGGATATCCCCGACAGTTATGTCGAGAAATTGCGCCATGTGCTAAATGACATGAAGTCGCGCAGCAACGTGCGCCTGCATTTCATCGGCCATACCGACTCCGACAAGCTCAGTCCCGCGCTGCGTGCGAAGTATGTCGACAATATCGGCCTGTCCAGGTATCGTGCCCAGGTCACGGCGGAATACTTCCAGCGGGAACTTGGCCTGCCCGCGGACGGTGTCTCGTTTGACGGTGTCGGCGACTCGCAGCCGATTGCCAGCAACGCGACTGAAGCCGGTAAACGCAAGAACCGCCGGGTTGAAGTCCAGGTCTGGTATGACGAGATTACCGAAAAGGCGGTCGACAAGGAATTCGTGGTACCGGCGAAACAGCTCAACCGCATTAAGGTCTGCCGCAAGGAAACCGTCTGCAAGCTAAGTTATAAGGAAGGCAAGGCGCGCCGTGCGCGGCTGCAGAACCTGGTCAAACCACTGCGTATTGAAGAAGGGCAGGCCGGGGTGCCGGATGAGTTTATCCGCCAGATACATGAAGCACTGGCCAATCTCAAAGACAAGCGCAACGTGGTTGTGCGCTTTGTCGGGCATACCGATAACCTGCCGCTCAATGATATGGAAAAACGTATCTATGAGAATCATGTTAATTTATCAAAAGCCCGTGCGCGTTACGTTGCGCTGGAAACCCAGGCAAGGCTGCAGCTGGCCAATAACCAGATAAGCAGCAGCGGCAAGGGCATGAAGTACCCGGTCGCCACCAACAGCACCGAGCAGGGCCGCTCGTACAACCGCCGGGTGGAAGTCGAGTTCTGGTATGACGATCCGTTTGAACAGTACAGTGAAGACCCGCAGGCCTGCCCGGAGGCCGCCGGTTCCGAGACCATTACCCTGACCTATGACCCGGCAATCGGCCCCATTCCGCCGATCCGCTTCAAGGATGGTCAGCCGGTCATCCAGCCCGGTTATACCGATCGCCTGTCGCGTGTCCTGAAAGAGGTCGAGGACAAGGCCGGGGTACGGCTGAGCTTTATTGGTTATACCAACAATGAACGCCTGGCCCGCCGCACCGCCATGGTGTATGGCGATGACATCGGCCTGTCCGCGTCACGTGCGCGCCGCGCCATGGAGAAGGTACAGCAGGCTATGGGCCTGACGGATGCTCAGGTCGAATATGAAGGCCATGGCTATGTGCACTCGGATGACGTGGTCAGCACCGGCTTCATCCAGTTTGACGATTCCCGGGTGGAAGTGAAAGTACTGTACGATGAACTGGCCCTGCTCGACGACCAGGAAAACCTGGATATTAAACGTATTGATCGGGAAGCGGTGGCGCAAAACCCGTACGCACTGAACCTGATGCGAATTACCGTAGACGGTGAACCGTTGTTTGATCCCTACAGGAGTTCGCAGGACATCCAGCGCTGTACAGACGTTGCGCTGGAGGCGGCAGATATCCAGTTCCGCTTTAATAACCTGCAGAATAAGCCAAGGTTAAACATTACCGCCTGGCCGAACACCATCCGCTACCAGGATAACAAGGATACCGAGGCAGAAGATAATGCCGTGCATTTCAAGATGTACAGCAACTACCGCCATTTTATCGACCATGCGGAGGTGCGGGTCTTTGAACTGAAACAGTCAACCCGGTCCGAACCGCTGGCGGTGATCCCGCTGGATGAGGCCAACCGTGGTGTCTGGCATGCCGACTTTGACGAGGTTGGCGGCTCTGTGAAACGCCTGGTGTACCTGCTGCGCGTTTATGGCAAGGGGGGCAATTATGACGAGACCATCGGTCTGCCGCTGTGGGTGGTTGACGAGCTGGATGAAAACGCTGAAGCCAGTACCCGTGAAGTCATACAGGAGAATGGCGAAGTCGATAAACAGCTGCTGGCCGGTTATGGTGAAAACCACCTGGCTAGCCAGCATATCGATATCGATGGAGGTACGGTTACAATTAGCGGCGAGCATATACCAAAGGACCATACCGTGTGGCTGGCCGGCAAGGAAGTGCCGGTAAATGATAGAGGTGAATTTGTCAGCGAAGAACTGTTTCCGCGCGGACTGCAAACCATTGAGGTAGCAGTGCTGGATGACGAGGGTAACGGTGAGCTGTTCCTGCGCGACATGGAATTTGCGAAGAATGACTGGTTCTATGTGGGTATAGGTGATGTGACGGTTGCGCAGGACAATACTACCGGGCCGGCAAAACTGGTTACCCAGGATGAAGATCAATTTAACAATGATATAAATGTCCTCGGCCGTTTTGCCTATTATGTTGAAGGTGCTTTTGGCGATGACTGGCAACTGACCAGCAGCGCGGATACCCAGGAAGGCCCGGTGGATGAACTGTTCAGCAACTTCCTGGAAAAGAATCCACGCGCCCTGTTAAGACGGCTGGATCCGGATCTATACTACCCGACCTTTGCGGATGACTCGACGCTGGAAGAGCGCGCACCGACCTCCGGCAAATTATATTTACGCCTGCAAAAGGACAACAGCTACGGTATCCTGGGTAATTTCACCACCAGTTACCTGGACAACACCCTGTCGCAGGTTGACCGCGGCCTGTACGGTGTCACCGGCCACTATGAGCCGGACAGGTATACCTCGTTTGGCGAACAGAAACTCCTGCTGGATGGTTTTGCCGCCGAGCCGGGCACAATAGCCGGCCGCGATGAGTTCCTCGGCACCGGCGGTTCGCTGTATTTCCTGCGGCGCCAGGATGTGTTGATTGGTTCTGACCGTTTACGTGTCGAAGTACGGGATAAAGACTCCGGCGTGGTGCTTGGGGTGAAAAATCTGGTGCCGGAGATTGATTATGACTTCGATTATCTGCAGGGCAGGATATTATTAACCCAGCCGCTGGCCTCGCTGGCAGAGGATGGCCTGCTGGTGTCAGACAGCTCACTCAGCGGCAACCCGGTCTACCTGGTGGCGCGTTATGAATATACTCCGGGTTTTGAAAATATTGACACGCTGGCACTCGGCGGGCGTGCGCAGTACTGGTTTAACGATAATGTGAAACTCGGCGCCACCTTGAGTTCGCAGCAACAGGACACGGAAGATAACAGACTGAACGGTATTGATTTAACCTTGCGCAAGAGCACCGCGACCTGGCTGCGTCTTGAAGCGGCCAGCAGCGAAGGCCAGGGGTCAGGTGCCCTGAGCTCTGCTGATGGCGGGTTTAATTTCAATGACCTGAATCAGGGTCTGGATCCGAATGCGAAAAGTAATGCCTACCGGCTGGAAGGCAGTGTACAGCTGGATGAAGTGGTAGACGCCGGTAAGGGTACGGCCACTTTCTATGCCCAGCAGAGCGAGGCTGGCTTTTCCGCGCCGGGGCAGCTGACCTCGACCGACCTGACGCTGCTAGGCGGCCGCTACAGTACAGCGTTAACAGAGCGGACGGACCTGGATGTGAAACTGGATACGCGTGACCAGGACCAGGGCCTGAAAACGGAAGCGCTGGATGTGTCGGCTTCCTATCAGCTGGACGAGCGCTGGCGTCTCAGCGGCGGCGGCCGCGCGGACAACCGCACCGATAACTCGGCTGTTGTCGTGGCCACCCAGAAACAGGGTGATCGTGTGGACCTGGCGATGGAAGCGCATTACGACTCCAAAGCCAACTGGACGGCTTACGGCTTTGCCCAGGCTACAGCCTCAAAAACCGGTAACCGTGATGACAATAATCGTATTGGCGGTGGCGGCAGCATCCGCCCGACCGACAGGCTGACGCTGGATGGTGAACTGTCCGCCGGCAGCCAGGGTACCGGGGTTAAGGCAGGTACCGATTACCTGGTGACAGACCGCACCAATGTCTACAGTGCCTATACCTATGAAAATGCGCGTTCGGATTATGGCGTTAGATCACGCCGCGGCAACTGGAATACCGGTATCCGTTCCCGTTATACCGATACCGTGAGTGTCTACGGCGAAGAGCGTTATACCCACGGCGATGTGCCCACCGGTTTAACCCACGCCTTCGGTGTAGATTATGTGCCGGATGAACGCTGGAATTTTGGCGCCAACATCGAAGCCGGGGTGCTGCAGGATAACAATACCGGTGCGCAGACAACACGCCAGGCACTCGGCCTGAGTGCGGGTTATAACTTCGGGGAAGTGACCTATGCCGCAGCGGCGGAATACAGGGTGGATGATATTGAAAACCCGGATGCCAGTTCGTCGAAGCGCACCACCTGGTTGATGAAGAACAACCTGACCTACAAGTTAAATCCCGACTGGCGGTTCCTTGCCAAGGCGAACTTCTCGCAAAGCACCAGTTCGCTTGGTGACCTCTATAGCGGCAACTTTACCGAGGTGGTCATGGGTTATGGCTATCGCCCGGTGACGAACGACCGCCTGAACACCCTGTTTAAATACACATATTTCTATAATGTCCCGTTTGGCGGCTTAAGCGTCACAGACCTGCTCACCGGGCAGGTGGTTGGCAGCAATGTGCCCATCGACTTTATCCAGAAAAGCCACATCCTCTCGCTGGATGCGATCTATGACCTGACCCAGCGCTGGAGCGTGGGCGGTAAATATGCCTACCGCCTGGGGCAGGTGGCGCAGGACAGAAATAACCCGGAGTTTTTCGACAGCCGGGCCAGCCTGTACATATTACGTGCCGACTGGCATTTTACCCATCGCTGGGATGCCCTGATCGAAGGGCGCTTACTGGATCTGCCGGATGCGCAGGATCAGAGAGCAGGCACCTTGCTGGGCATTTACCGGCACATCGGTAATAACATCAAGATAGGTGTTGGCTACAACTTCACCGACTTCTCGGATGACCTGACGGATCTGAGCTTTAACAGCCAGGGTGTGTTTATCAACTTTGTGGGCAAGATATAGAAAGACAGTTAATAGTTAACAGTGAATAGTGAACAGATATTAAACAGTTGTTTTATTGTTGATGGTTACAACATCAGTAGCCAATCGAAATAGTGCGATGTAAATAATAATGTCATGCTGAACACTATTGAGGGATCTTATGCTAACTGCAATAACTTCTACATAATTATCAGTTACAGGTGACATAATTGGCACGATGTGCATACACTGGCTCTGTTTGTGCGAATGAATTCGCATCTGCAAATAAATAACTTAGCTCACTATAGAATTAAATTGTGATTAGTATGGCCACTGCAGAGAATACGCAATACCGATATTCTCTCTGCGCCTCTGCGGTAAAACGCCTTACTGACTAAAAACCGAAAACCACACCAGGCCGGCAAAAATAAACGCGAACAGCACGGCGGCTGAACCCATGTCCTTGGCACGGCCGGATAGCGGGTGAATTTCATCACCGTACCGGTCTACTACCGCTTCCAGTGCTGAATTTAAAAGCTCAATCAACAGGATAAAAACCAGGCTGGCAATTAATATGGCTTTATCGGCAGGGTCCGGGCCGAAATATAAGGCCACCGGTGTCAGCAGCAGGCACAGCCAGAGTTCCTGGCGAAAGGCTGCTTCATGTTTGTACGCGGCTTTTATGCCCAACCATGAATAACCGGCCGCATTGATAATCCTCGCAATTCCTGTAACCCCTGTTTTCGCCATAGTATTGTGCCTGGTTTTTAATATTTATTCGAATTGATGATGTTTATATCTGCTGTTTTAGCAGTTGTGTTTCCAGTGCCTGTAATCTTTCAATGCTGCCAACATCGGTCCAGCCACCATTATAATACTGGCCGCTAACCAGACCTGCTTCGCATTTATTCCTGATCACCGGCGCCAGCGGTAAGGGCCCGGTTTTCTGTTCGGCGAAAAACGCTGCAGTATATATACCGATGCCGCTGAAGGTGTACATTGGCTCACCTTTATTTATTACCAGGTTGTCCTGCAGTGCAAAATCGCCTGCCGGGTTATGTTCAGGGTTGTTGACGAGCACCAGGTGTGCCTGGGCGTGAGAATTTAATTCAGGCAGTGTCGAAAAATCAAAGTCGCACCAGATATCACCGTTAACCACAAGAAATGGCTCATTGCCTAAAAGCGGCAGGGCATTGATAATGCCGCCGGCGGTCTCCAGTGCTGTGCCTTCATCGGAATACTGAATGTTTACTCCATAGTTTGAACCATCGCCCAGCTGCTGATGAATCTTGTTAGCCAGCCAGGCGGTATTGATGATAATTCCCCTGAAGCCGGCAGTCGCCAGGTTTTGCAGGTGGTATTCGATCAATGATTTCCCCGCCACCCTGATCAGCGGCTTGGGTGTTGTATCGGTCAACGGCCGCAGGCGATCGCCGCGACCGGCAGCGAGTATCATCGCTTTCATGCTGTCTTGCTGGTGGATTTGTGGTTGCTGGTAGTAGCGGTTTTTTCAAGCAGCTGGCGTAATGGCTGCAGTTCATCGTATCTCTCGCAGGCATCGAGAATATATTTTAATGTCAAGGGCAGGTCAGTGAGATACTGGGGTTTACCGTCACGATAGTTTAGACGTGCGAAGATGCCGAGCACTTTCAGGTGACGCTGTACACCCATGAAATCAAACCAGCGAATTAGAGTATCTTTATCAATAACCAGCATGGGTGCCAGCCGTGCCAGGTATAAATCCAGCCAGTGCTCAACTTTTCCCCTGGGCCATTCGATATAGCAGTCTTTAAACAGTGAAACCAGGTCATAGGTGACAGGGCCGATGACCGCATCCTGGTAATCGATCACACCGGGATTGTTTGTTTCTGTAACCATCAGGTTCCGCGAATGGTAGTCACGGTGTACAAATACCTGTGGCTGCTGTTTTGCGTTTGCTATTAATAAAGTAAAAATTGAATCCAGTGATTGTTTTTGTTCCTTGTCAAGCTGCACATCCAGATGGCGGTTTAGGTACCATGTTTC
>JAJDNP010000089.1 GCA_022340645.1 Gammaproteobacteria bacterium
CGGGCATTGCGCCGTATGTTTTGAATGTAGATTTTCATTTGGTGCAATGCGTTGCACTTATTGCACCCTACGAAACTGCTTTTTTGCGCTGTTTGCGTCCTTCGCGGCTAAATTCGCTTTTGTCAGTCTGTTATCAGTACATTCTGCCCATTCCCTTAAGCATGTCGAATGTCGCATTTGGGTCGTCATTACCCATCCAGGTGAAAATCACGAATGTCTGCTATTGAGCATCATGTTAAATCTCAACTACAGACCCTCAGAAAACTAAGCTGACAGAGTAAGCACGGCCAATAACATACAGTCAAAACATTTTTAACCGCAGAGACACAGAGGCGCAGAGTTATAACTTGTACTCGAGCCTGCTGCACAGATAACAATAATAAGCTTTCCCTGCGTCTCAGCGCCAGTGCGGTAAATTTATCTGGTTGATGCTAAAACTAAACTACAAGGACAGGCTCATGTAACCTCGCCAGCTGCTCCCGCAACTCAAGGACATGCTGTTCCCAGTATTGCTTTGTATTAAACCAGGGAAAGGCCAGCGGGAAAGCGGGGTCCTGCCAGCGTTTGGCCAGCCACGCAGCATAATGCATCATGCGCAAACTGCGTAAGGCTTCAATCAGCTGCAGTTCGTTTAACTGCAGGATGGCGAACTCCTCGTAACCTTCCAGTAAATCACAGAGCTGTTCTGTCATTTCCTGGCGGTCGCCGGAAAGCAGCATCCACAAATCCTGTATCGCCGGGCCATTACAGCAATCATCCAGGTCGACAAAATGCGGACCATCATCGGTCCATAAAACGTTGCTTCGATGACAGTCGCCATGCAAACGTATTGATTCATAACTACCGCAACGGTCAAAGGCAGCATGAATTTCTTTTAAAACATCATCAACCAGTGTCGCATAGGCCGCGACGAGATAATCGGGTATAAAGCCATGCCCCAGCAGGAAGTCGGCGGCGTTGTTGCCCATCCTGGTTATGTCGATATCCTGCCGATGCTGAAATGATGATGTTCGACCCACATTATGGATACGCGCGATAAAACGGCCCATCCAGTTTAAATCATCGCGAGTTTCGAGGTCCGGCCAGCGGCCGCCACGCAAAGGGTAGATTGCAAAGCGGTAACCCGCATGCTCGAACAGGGAGACACCGTCTTTTAATATCGGCGCAACCACCGGAATTTCCTGGTCAACCAGCTCCAGCGCAAACTGGTGTTCTTCGTTTATCGCCTCATCGCTCCAGCGGTCCGGACGGTAAAATTTTGCGACAAGTATTTCACCGGTTTCCAGCTCGCAGCGATATACGCGGTTCTCGTAGCTATTGAGTGCAAGTATGCGGCCGCTGGTCTGGTACCCTAAACTGTCTACCGCAGCAAGCATGGTCTCCGGCACTAATTCCGTATAATCATGTTTTAGTGATTGCAGGCTGGAACTATCTTGTTTTTGCATTTTCTCGGTTTGTGTATTGAGCAAATGTTAAAAAGCGATGTATTTATCACCGGCTTGTCAGCCAGACCTGTGCTAAATATTTTCTTTTTGCGCGGATGTAATTAGCTGTTGGTAAATTCATATGGCGTTGAGCTTACATGATTCAGCAATAAAGTTTGGGCAGATTAAATTATTATTACCGCTACTTTGATTCCCACCAGCGTTTTTTGTGGGAAGATTTTTTGTCTAGTTCCTGCAATTGCTCATACAGCTTGCGCTCTTCGTTGTTGATGTGTGTTGGAATTTCAATCTGCATGCGTAATTTAAGATCGCCCATGCTGTTGCCTTCAAAATAGGGTAATCCTTTTCCGCGCAGACGTAATACTTCATCATGCTGTGTGCCCGGCGGGACTTTTACGGTGATGCTGTTTTTGAGTGTCGGAACTTTTATTTCTGTACCCAGTACGGCATCCGCGACACTGATTGTTTCTGTGCGCCAGAGATCTGCGCCCAGGCGCTGAAAACGTTTATCCGGTGCGGTCCGCACAATGACATATAGGTCACCTGGCGGTAATCCCGGTTTATCGGCGGGGAGGCCGTGCCCGGCTATGCGCAGCGCCATGCCTTCTTCCGCACCGCGCGGGATTTTTATCTTGAGTGATTCTTCTTTTTCAATCTGACCGCTGCCATGGCATTGTTTGCAGGGATGATCGATGAAACTGCCTTTGCCGTGGCAGACCGGGCAGATCGTTATCTGCTGGAACATGACGCTGCCCTTGTCCTTGGTTTCCTTTCTGGCGATCACTTTCTGCCCGGAACCGCCACAGGCTTCACACGTCCTTGGGGTGGTGCCTGCTGCTGCACCGGTGCCATGACAGGCTTCGCACGCCATTGGATGGCCCAGCCGCACTGCCTGTTCGCCACCTTCGTTGATCATGTCGAGAGTGACCATGACCTGGACTTCCAGGTCACGGCCGCGTTCAGGTTCTCGCTGATGATGAAAAAAACGGTCAAATATACTGCCGCCGGCATGCCGGCCGAAATCAAAGCCGAAACCCATGTCGCCAAAGATGTCACCGAAATCAATACCGCCAAACAGGTCTTCAGCGGAGAAGTCGGCTACCCCGGCAAAACCGCCGGTGTCATACTTTTTACGTTTTTCGGGGTCGGACAAAATCGCATAGGCTTCGGCGATCTCCTTGAAGCGCTCTTCAGCGTCAGCTGATTTGTTTCTGTCCGGGTGATATTTTAAGGCCAGCTTACGAAAGGCATTTTTGATGGTCTTTGCATCAGCATCACGTTCAACGCCCAGCACTTCATAATAATCGCGTTGTTGATCAGGCATATTTCAGGCCAGATTTATTTGTTTTCTTCGTAGTCAGCGTCCACTACTTTTTCATGGGGTGAGCCTGCAGAAGCCTGGCTTCCGCCTGCAGCGGAATTAACTTTACGTTCTTTATAAACACCGGCATCGGGCTGCTGTGAATAGATGACAACACCGGCCTCTTTCAGAACCGCTGCCAGCGCCTCTGATTTTTCTGCTGCCAGATCGGCATCTTTTTTATTGATGGCTTCACGGGTATCGTTCATCGCCTGCTGAATTTTACCGCGGAGCTCCTCGGTCAGTTTGTCGCTGAAGTCGGCCAGCATTTTTTCTGCCTGGTAGCAGGTAGCATCTGCTTCGTTAAGTTTGTCCGCCTGTTCCCGGCGTTTTTTATCGGCCTCGGCAAATTTTTCAGCATCCTTCACCATGCGCTCCTTCTCATCTTCGGATAAGCGGGTTGAGCCTGAAATAGTGATGGACTGTGACTTGCCGGTCGCCTGGTCTTTCGCGGTAACATTAAGGATACCGTTGGCGTCAATATCAAAGGTAACGTCAATTTTGGGCACGCCCCGCGGTGCCGGCACCAGGCCATCGAGATTGAACTCGCCCAGGCTGATATTATCACTCGACATCGGCCGCTCGCCCTGGAATACATGAATGGTAACCGATGGCTGCATGTCCGCCGCGGTGGTGAAGGTTTCCGTGTGTTTGACCGGGATCGGAGAGTTACGCGCAATAAGCGAGGTTGCCACGCCACCGAGGGTTTCGACACCAAGCGTCAACGGGGTGACGTCCACCAGCACAATGTCACCAACTTCACCGCTGAGTACGCCGGCCTGTATCGCCGCGCCGCTGGCGACACACTCCATGGGATCGACGCCCATCTCAGCTTTACGACCAAAGATTTCTTCGAAGAATTTTCTCACTGACGGCATGCGGGTCGGGCCGCCGACAAACACGATGCGGTCGACGTCTTTAGTGGTGATACCTGCGTCCCTGATTGCCTGTTCGATCGGCCCGCGGCAACGGTCAATAACGTCGCGAATCTGACGTTCCAGTTCGGTGCGGTTAAGGTCCATTTCAAGATGCCTGGGTTCACCATTCTGAGAGGCGAAATAAGGCAGACTGATATGTGTCGTGGTGCTGGTTGATAGTTCGATTTTTGCAACTTCGGCCGCTTCTTTCAAACGTGCCAGCGCTTTTTCATCATGCTGTACGTCAATGCCGCTCTCTTCATGAAAGCGGTTAACCAGGTAATCCACCAGGCTCTGGTCCATGTCGGTGCCGCCGAGTTGTGTGTCGCCGCTGGTGGCCTTGACCTCAAACACGCCGCCGCCGAATTCCATGATAGTGACATCGAGTGTGCCGCCGCCAAAATCGATGACCGCAATGCGCAGGTCTTCGCCGGCCCGGTCCAGACCATAGGCCAGTGACGCGGCTGTGGGTTCATTGATCAGGCGGACAACTTCCAGACCTGCAATACGGCAGGCATCCTTGGTGGCATTTCGCTGATTGTCATCAAAATAAGCGGGCACAGTTACAACTGCCTTCTCAATTTTCTCGCCAAGAAAAGATTCAGCATCCTGCTTGATTTTTTGCAGCAAAAAAGCAGATAACTGTTCAGGACCGAATGACTGGCCGCGCAGGTTAATTTTCTCGCGCGTCCCCATTTTTCTTTTGAATGCCGATGCCGTGCCTTCCGGGTTGGCGGACGCCTGCCGTCTGGCAGGTTCGCCGACCAGCTTTTCTCCTTTCTCTGTTATGGCTACGTAGCTGGGGAAGGCTTTGCCGCCAAGGCTGATACCTTCTGTGCTCGGAATGATAACAGGCCGCCCACCACGAAGTACTGCTGCGGCAGAGTTTGAGGTGCCGAGGTCAATGCCAATAATTGCCATAACAAAACTCCATATGAAATTGAAAACAAACTACAACCAGAAAAAATATACCAATATCGGTTAATATACTAAATCCGGCTTATTAAACAAGACAGGATCAGGTTAATCATAAACTATATTGATATGTATCAATCTAAATAAAGTAATAAATTTAAGAAGGAGAGTTTGACTGTTATGCGTGATTTTATGATCTGCCTCATGCTGTGCAAACAGGCTTTACTTCATCATGGATTTAGAGTTATTTAAATTACAGCTTTTGTGTATTGCTGAATGAACAGCTTATTTCCTGCACATTACAAATTACATAATTACCTGCAATCTGCATTGTTACTGGCGGGCATGCTGGGTTTGCTGAGCCTGGTTGGCTGGTTACTGGCGGGCCCTGAAGGTATTGGCTGGTTTATTGTTGCCGGGGTATTTATTTTTATTAGCGCACCCAGGGTAACGCCTGCATATATTTTGCGTTTGCACCGGGCGCAGGTGCTGGATGCCAGTGATGCACCGCAACTTTATGAAATGGTTCACTGGCTGACAAAACGTGCCGGCATGAAAGCTATGCCAGTGCTTTATTATATTCCCAGTAGCAGTATTAATGCTTTTACTACCGGCTTAAATAAAAACGCCTCTATTGCACTCAGCGATGGTATGCTTCGCCAGCTTAATACACGTGAACTAAGCGGTGTTCTGGCGCACGAAATCAGCCACGTCAGCAGGAATGATTTATTAGTGATGATGGTGGCGGATGTTATCAGCCGCTTGACCAGTATAATGGCTTTCGCCGGTTACCTGCTTATCTGGATTTATATCCCTCTGTTTATCTTCAGTGGTGAAAAAGCCCCATGGCTGTTACTGATAATACTGATGACTGCACCAACCTTTAGTATATTAATGCAACTGGCGTTGTCACGCGCCAATGAATTCAATGCTGATGTTGAAGCCGCAAAACTGACCGGTGATCCGCTGGGGCTGGCGTCTGCACTGGAAAAAATTGATTATTATCAGGGCAGCCTGATTCAAAGAATATTTTCTCCTGCTCAGCGCATGCATGAGCCTGTTTTTTTTCGAACGCATCCCTTAATGATAGATCGAGTTAATCGCCTTAAACAACTGGCAAATACAATGCGTACATCAGATTCATCTCCTGATTTTGCAGAAAGCCAGAACTGGCTTAAGTTTCCTGCGCCAGGGCATTTCCCCCGGCGACGTTATCCCGGATTATGGCATTAGTCGATTCGGTGAAATGCAAGAATTACTGGATATGACATACCTGGCCCATTTGAATTGTATTTCAGTACCAATGTCTGTTTTAATATGCGGCATAGAGATTTTATTCACCCGGCGACAATATGTGACCCCTAACCATTTGATATTGAAAAAGAAAGGCCGGAGTATGCCTGTCCACGGACGGCGTTATCAGCACTTGCTGTAGAATGGCTACAACAGCGCGCTGTTGCCTTGCCGTAAACAGGCATACTCCGGCTGAATGCGATATATATTGTCGCCGGGTTAATAGTTACGTTAAACATCATTCTAAAAGTGTGGTATGAAATTACATGATGAATAATAATGGCCAGAATAATTTTAAGCTTGCTGTAGAAAGTTTATATCACCACTGTGATCTTTCTAAGGTGTCCTTCAATACCACGGCTGATCTGGAAGACAGTTACGAGCACCTGGGCCAGAAACGCGCCATGGATGCGCTTAAGTTCGGTATTGGCATAAAGCATGATGGCTATAATCTTTATGTACAGGGTTCTACCGGTTTAGGCAAAAATACCACGGTAAAAAAACTGCTTGCCAAAGAAGCATCTACTGCCGAAACCCCACCAGACTGGTGTTACATAAACAATTTTTCTCAGCATCATAAACCATTAATACTGGAACTTCCCGCCGGCCAGGGGCATCAATTGCAGCTTGATATGCTGCAGCTTATTGAAGACCTGCTGGTTGCGATACCCGCGGCATTTGAAAGCGATGAGTACAGGACGCGTGCGCAGGCGATACAGGAGGAGTACAAACAGAAGGAGATGATGGCGTTTAAGAAGATTTCTGACAGCGCAGATGAAAAAAATATAGCCCTGCTGCGTACTCCCGGCGGTTACACCCTGGGTCCTATGAAGGACGGCAGGGTGATCACGCCTGATGAGTTCGACAAACTGGACGAGAAAGAAAAGGAAGAAATAAAACGGGTCATTGCGGAAATTGAAAAAGAACTGATAGAAACCATTCATAAAGTACCCGATTGGTACAAGGAAAACAGGGATAAAACGAAGCAGCTAAACAGGGAGATATCAGAAGTCGTCGTCAATCAGTCTATTGCCGAGCTGGCCGCAAAATATGCTGAGCTGCCGGATGTTTTAAGCTATGTTGAGACAGTCAAACAGGACATCATTAATAATGTAAATGATTTCCGTAAGTTCGGCGCAGAGATGCAGGCTGGCGAGAATAATCACCAGATGATTCTTTCGGCCTTTACCAGGTACCAGGTTAATGTGCTGGTCGATAATAGTCAGACCAACGGTGCGCCGGTTATTTTTGAAGACAACCCTACTTACCTGAACCTGATAGGCCGGGTAGAGCACATTGCGCAGTACGGTACGCTGCTGACGGATTTTACCCTGATAAAATCCGGTGCACTGCACCGCGCTAACGGCGGTTACCTGGTACTGGATGCGCGCAAGGTGCTGATGTCGCCATTTTCCTGGGAAGGACTGAAAAGGGCAATTCATGCTCATGAGGTAGTCATCGAAGGCCTGGAGAAAATGCTGAGCCTCGCCAGTACGACATCGCTGCAGCCGGAACCCGTCTCCATCAATGTGAAGGTTGTGCTTACCGGAAGCCGTTTACTTTATTATCTACTCAAACAGTATGATCCTGAGTTTGGTTTATTGTTTAAGGTAGCGGCCGACTTTGCAGAAGATATTGAACGCAATGAAGAAAACAGTGAGCTATATGCACGTCTGGTTGCCGGCCTGCAAAAGGAAAACGAACTTGCGCCATTCAATAAAAATGCGGTGCAGCGCATCATCGAACATTGCTCGAGACTGGTGGAAGACAGTGAAAAACTGTCCTTGCATATGGGCGGCCTGCTGGATCTGTTAAGGGAAGGTGATTACTGGGCCAGGCAGGAAAATCGTGCTGAAATTAGTGAACATGATATACAGAAAGCGATTGATACCCGGCGCAACCGCCTTGACCAGATACATCAGCGTGTGCACGAGCAGGTGCTCCGGGGCGACTACCTGCTTGATACCAGCGGTGAAAAAGTAGCGCAGATTAATGGCTTAAGCGTTATCCAGCTGGGCGATTACAGTTTTGGCCGTCCATCAAGAATTACCGCTACCGCGCGACTGGGCCAGGGGAAAGTTATTGATATTGAACGGGAGGCTAAACTTGGAGGGGCAATACATTCAAAGGGAGTTCTGATACTTTCTTCTTACCTGGCCAACCGTTATGCAAAAGATCAGCCGATATCCCTTTCTGCCAGCCTGGTTTTTGAACAGTCATATGGTTATGTTGAAGGGGACAGTGCATCCGCTGCCGAGCTATGTGCGCTGTTATCGGCACTGTCTGATGTCGCTATCAAACAGAATTTTTCGGTAACCGGCTCCGTTAACCAGTACGGTGAAATACAGACGATTGGCGGCGTCAACGAAAAGATAGAAGGTTTTTTTGATATCTGTAATGCCAGGGGTTTAACCGGTGACCAGGGCGTTATCATACCGCATACAAATGTTAAGCACCTGATGCTGCGCGAGGATATCCGTGGTGCCGTTGAGCAAAATAAATTTGCTGTCTATTCAGTGAAAACCATAGATCAAATGATGCAGTTGCTTACAGGCAAAGACGCCGGTGTTAAAGATGTAAATGGCAATTATCCCCAGGGAACGGTCAATTATCTTGTGCAAAGACGAGTAGAGCAACTCAACAAGCTGCATAAAACATTCTCTGATGACAGCAAGATTCACAAGCGTGATTTCACCAGAAAAAATGAACTCAAATCAAAATAATATTTTAATCGTATTTGATGCCGCCGGGTGCACACATGTGTCCATGGTTACAGCAACCGAACTCGCCGCTGCAATGCAGGCAGGCTTGCAGGCCCTCTATATCGAGGATAATGACCTGTTAAATGCCGTCGAGCTTCCGTTTACCAGGGAAGTGTCATTATATACTGCAGCGATAAGCCATATCGATTCAAGTGTGATGTTACAGAAATTTCGCAGCGATGCGGAAAGCATTAAAAAACAGATTGAAGAGGTTGCAGTTACCAGCAGAGTGTCATTCAGCTATAGTTCAATGCGCGGCCATAAAACCCAGATCATAAAAAATCGAACAGCAGAAGTGAACATGGTGCTTATTCCTGCAGTCTATTCCGGCAAAGGCAGAAGACAGGATCATTTATCAAGACGTGAAGTCGTAGTTGTTTATGAGACAAATAATACCGCCAATGATAAAGCGTTGAATATTGCCCTGTCCCATGCGGTTAAAAAGAATCAGAGGCTAGTTGTTATCCTTGGCGATGCGCATTCAAGGAAACATGTCGAGAGCCTGACCAGCGCCTATAATAGCAATACCGTAATCCAGATTGCGAACCTGTCACACGTGGAAGAGGCCATTTTGTTACTCTACAGACATGCACCGGCTTTGCTTGTGTTTGCACAGGACAGTGAGCTGGTCAGCGATGAAAAGCTGTTGCTGCGGCTGATAAATTCACTGGAAACTGACCTTTTACTGGTAGCTTAAGCCCGTGGTTAAAGCTGTTTTGATCGTGAGTAAATCAATATAAGCTGACTTATATGTAATTATTGGCTCAACCTCCAGGATCGATACTGAAGGTTCGTTTTTGGTAAAAGAAAAACTTTTTATTTCTTCCGCAAATGAGCGCAAATACACGCAAATGAAAATATTGTGAGTGGGTAATTAGCAGGCAAAGATAAGGCTTTGCCATTCCCGGCATGTGATTAAACAAACGTTTGTTACATAACTTATGTAGTTCTAAGGTTAAATATAGAAATTATCAAGATATAATTTGCGTGTATTTGCGTTCATTTGCGGATAATAATAAAGCCGTAGGCCTGCATGAGGTAGGTTGCAGGCGTTTGTTGCTTAATCTGCTAAGGGACATTATATTAATTCTCGCAGAGGAATGATTATTATGTTTGTGTATTCTTAGCGCCTCTGCGAGAAAAATTGTTTTTCTCTATTGATGCTTCTGGCTTTACCAGGAAGTTAAATAATATTTATCAGCAGTTGCCAGCCGTGAATAAAAAGAAAACACCGAAGCCAGAATACTGGTCAGCAAAAGTTACCAATGAGAGTAATGCGCTTGATCTTGAAAAAGGCATATTCACCTGGAAAGACCCGGTGCAAATTGCACTATCGCTTAAGCGCTCGGCCGACAGCAGTCATCGGCGAAAAGCAGAGCCGTTCCGTTCAGCCATGTCTATGCTGGTTTTTTACATCAACCGAGCAGGCAGCAAGCTGAACGCCGAGCAGAAATTAATTCTGCAACAGGCGAAAGAAGAATTACGAAAGCTTTATGGTAAAACCTGAAATATCCCGCTCTGGCCTGACTCACGGATTGTCAGGGTCTCCGGGACCTGCCGGTATCCATAGCCCGTAGTCACACCTGAAAACAGACGTTCCGCTTTTTATATACGTACCGGAATGGAAACTTTTATCATTAAAATAACAGACCGGTTCGCCCGGAACCTGCTGACGTAATGTTTCAATATCTTCATCTTCGCCACTCTCGTCAACTATCGGTGATGTATTTAATTCTGGATCAGGTGCGCCGACATCTGTGATATGTTTTGTTTCAGTCATTATTTATCTCCCGTAGAGATTCACGCTTGCGAATCAGCCGTATTCCAGAAAAGTAGATTATCACAATTTACACGATATGAATTATTTTATCCGGAGCTGGTTGTGATCCTTCTTGATTAGCATCAAAACATTAGTGAATGGTGCCAGGTAAATAGTCCAGTGTGAAAAAAATGCACCAGGCAATTTGTATGCACAGGCAAGATGAAATAATCTCAGCCTGCTGCCATTTGAGGCAGGTGTTATTAATATTTTGCAAAAAATGGGTGAACTTGTCGAAATGTGTATGTTCAAATTTCATAATACTGGATATTCGCTGAATTTCAGATTCATTTAAGGTTGATACGCTAGTATTACATTGCACGCCATTATGGGGGGTTGATAGACGGAACAAGATTTCCCCTTTTGAATTAAGTGCAAACTATGTGCGGCTGCCTTCGGGCAGCCGTTTTTTTTGCAAGTACAACAACTTACAATTTATATACCGTTCAGCCGAAACTGTCATTATTTCGACATAAATAAAGAGTTTTCTTCAGAACCTACTATATTTTGTGAATCATCTGGTTATGTGAAATTTCCGTCTATTACCGTAAACAAAAAAACCAGCTGTGCTCGAAATATAAATTCCTGAAAAATAATAATTTATTACCATTTTTGATTGCATTTTGTTGATTGCATTCAGCTGGACGCTGCATTAGCTGCTCCTGATGCAATGTCTGTAGATTGGAGAGCGACCATGTCAAGTTATCGGTTTTTAAAACCAGCTACTGCCACAGCTTTTTGTGCAATATTAGTGTCAGTGCGGAAAGTCCGATTATTTACATTTTTTCTGGCTTTAAGCTGTTCCTTGCCTGTGCTGGCGCATGGTCCCGGAGATGAACAAATCAGGATGATTACAGCCCAGCTTGAGGAACAGGGCGATTCACCGCAGCTGTATGCGAAAAGAGCGCGCATTTATCAGGATAACCAGCACTGGCAGGAAGCCATGTCTGATTTTAATAAAGCAGCGGAACTTGACCCGGATAATGTTGATTACGATCTGGATCGCGCCAGCTTGTGTTATGACGCCGGCGAGTATCAGCGAAGTCTGGATTTTGTTGATCTCTACTTGTTACGGCGCGAAGGCACGGCAGAGGCATTACTAATTAAGGCCCAGTCATATCTTGCATTAGAAGACTATCAACGGGCGGCAAAATCCTACGAATCAGCGTTGTCTGATGCAGCTGGTCAATTTTCCCCGGAATATTACGTGGAATTTGCCGATACCTTAACGAAAACGGGTGATAAACGAAAAGCGCTGCAGGTGCTGCAGCAGGGTATCAATCAAATAGGCGCTATAAGCGTTTTTCAGGTAAAGGCGGCGGAGCTGGAAGTTGACCTCAAGCTTTATGACTCAGCACTGAAGCGTATAGACCAGATTCTTGGCCAGTCACAGCGAAAAGATATCTGGCTGTCACGTCGTGCGGATATTCTGGCCAGTGCAGGTCGGGATAAAGAAGCGCAGCAGGTATATCAGCAGGCTTATAGCGCATTACAGCAATTGCCACAGCGCCTGCAAAATCTGCAGGTTTCAAGGGAGCTGGAAACTGCATTGTTGGCACGCATTGATAGTCAATAACTTCAGCTAAATACAGATTATAAAAATAAGCCAACCAGCATTTTTAAGGCATAGAAGAGATAGAGGCATGCAAAAAGAATATTTTAAAGCAGTTTTTGTTCCAGTTATTTCACTGCTCCTGCTGTTAACACATTTATTTACAACGCCAGTGTATGCCGCACTGGAACGGCAGCCATATTTGCAGAGTGTCAGCGACACTCGTGTAGTATTACGCTGGAGAACCACATCGTCCGCCACCAGTCGAGTCAGTTACGGCCCGGCTGTCGGCAATTTGAACACCAATGTTGATAATTCCAGTTCCACTACCGAACACGAAGTAGTGATTACAGGATTAAACCCGAATACAAAATATTATTATTCAGTCGGCTCAACATCAGGCACTGTCGAAGCGGGTAATAACGCCAATTATTACTTTACTACCGCCCCCAATACCGGCTCAAACCGAAAAATCCGTATCTGGGCGATTGGTGATCCGGGAACCAACAGCGCCGATCAGCATAACGTCAGGGATGCGTATTACAACCTGGACAATGCTGAAACCGATGTCGTGTTAACGCTGGGTGATAATGCCTATGACAATGGTACGGATAGTGAATACACTACTAATTTCTTTAACGTCTACAAGGACCTGTTCAGACATGCGCCAGTGTGGGCGACGCGAGGTAATCATGAGAAGGATCTTGCTGTGCATGAAACGGCTTTTACCCACCCAAAGAATGCCGAGGCTGGAGGCGTAGCCTCCGGCTCCGAGCTTTATTATTCATTTGATTACGGCAATATCCACTTTGTGTGCCTGGATTCATTTACCTCAGCGAATTTGAACGGCTCGGCCATGTATACCTGGCTGGAAAATGACCTGGCCTCCACTACGCAGGAGTGGATAATCGCGTTCTGGCATCATCCACCCTATACCCGCTCCAGCGACCATGACTCCGACACAGAGGCGGGGCTGAAAATAACCCGTGAAAAAGCCAACCCAATCCTGGAAAAATACGGCGTGGATTTACAGCTGGGCGGACACAATCATTTTTACGCACGAACCTACCTTATCAACAACCATTATGGCAAGTCGAATACATTCAGCCTGGCAAATCACGCCATCGATGCAGGTGACGGGCGTGAAAATGGCGATGGTGTCTACAATAAAGGATCAAATCCTGAAGGCGCAGTCTACGTCCTGGCAGGAAGCTCCGGCAAGGTAAATAATTATAACCTTGGCCATCCGGCAAATTATACTGAAGATATAAAGCTGGGCTCCATGGTAATTGACGTTCAGGGTGATCGTATGGACGTACGTATGTTGCGTGAAAATGGCTCCATTCAGGATTACTTTACCATCACAAAATCAGCTTCAACAAACCAGGCTCCACAGGTAAATGCCGGGGCCAGTCAGAATGCTCAAACAGGTGCAGTCATCAACCTTGATGGCACCGTCAGTGATGATGGTCTGCCAACCACTACACTGACATATAGCTGGAGCAAGGTCAGCGGCCCGGGCACCGTCACATTTGGCAATACCAGCACGGTGGACACGACTGCGTCATTTTCTGCCGCCGGCAGCTATGTACTGCAGCTGCAGGCCAGTGACAGCTTATTATCAGGCAGCGACAGCGTTACCATCACAGTTACCGATGCCGGTTCTAACCAGCCCCCCGTAGTGGATGCCGGATCGAACCAGAATGCAGAAACTGGGGTAGTGATTAACCTCAATGGCACCGTCAGTGATGACGGTCTGCCAGGCAGCGCGCTGACATACAGCTGGAGCAGGGTCAGCGGCCCGGGCACCGTGGCTTTTGGCAATGCCAGCACGGTGGATACAGCTGCATCATTTTCTGCGGCTGGCAGCTATGTACTGCAGCTGCAGGCCAGTGACAGTTTATTAACGGGCAGTGACATCGTTACCATAATCGTGACGACACCGGCAGGCAGCCAGAACCAGGCACCTCTGGTAAATGCTGGCGTCGATCAGAATGCCGTAACTGGAGCTACAGTTCTCCTTTATGCTACCGTCACCGACGATGGCATGCCAGGCAGTTCACTGACATACAGCTGGAGCATGGTCAGCGGGCCGGGTAGAGTCAGGTTTGGCAATACCAGCGCCGAGGACACTACGGTCAGAATTTCTACGCCGGGAAGTTATGTACTTCGGCTTGAAGCCAGCGACGGTGCATTAACCGGTAGCGATGAAATTACTGTCAATATCTCCGATGTTGTTGATCCAAACCTGGCACCGCAGGTGGATGCCGGTCCTGACCTGAATGCGGCGACGGGTTCACTCAACGCGAGCGTCACCGACGACGGCCTGCCAGATGGTAGATTAACCTACAGCTGGAGCCTGGTCAGTGGCACGGGTAATGCCACCTTTGGTGATGCCGGTTCACTCAACACCACGGTTTCTTTTTCTGCCGCCGGCAGTTACGTGCTCAGGCTTGAAGCCAGTGACGGGGCACTATCAGGCAGCGACGAAGTGACGATCACTGTACCTGAGCAGGCTAATACCGGGGGAGATACAGCTACTGCGGCAGCTGCAGCTGCCGCCGATGTCGGCCTGTTAATCAGCTTGCTGATGGTTCTGCTTCTCCGCTGGTTCGCAGGTAACAGGTTGTTAAAACCGTATCATCAGGCATAAACGAGTTTATAAGCTTTTGTCCAGCGCATTCGTTCATATTCTTCCCGGCGACTGTTATGTATATAACTATCACCGGGAGAATACATTTGTGACATCTGATGCGGTGAGATGCCTCGCAATGACAAAATCATAAAATGTTTTGCGATGCATCCTTCTGGTATTTCACACTCAAAGTCTAATTTTTTTAAAGTTATACAGGCCGTGATACAGCTTTGCTGTTCACGGCTTTGTTATGGGAATTGCCTGCAAGGTACCTTATGCAGGCCCACGATTGTGCTAACAATGAGATCTTGAAAAAAACTATTTTGCTTTTTTTTCGCGTCCTTGACGTTATTCGCGGATCATAATATTTAGTTTTGTTAAGTGAGATGCCCTTGTCCACTGTACAGCGGCTTTAAAACAGATGGCTGTTTATTTTTCTGAGTGTTGATCAACTGCTGTTCCTGTTTAAATGCAGCAGCCAGTTCCGCGCCGTTCCAGGAAGGTTTATCCGGGCTATACAGGCTTTGGTTCAGCTTGCGGATATGCTGGCCGAGCTGGAGTGAACAATGTTCAGTGATCTGGCTTAAATTGGTCAGTTCCTTATCGTCATAACATAGCTGCGCCCATTCGATCAGTGCGGTTTTTGTATTGATAGCATCATTTTTGCCGGCGTATTTAATAACATCAGCCACTGCAGATTTAGCGCTTGCGCCTGGTGTTTTACCGCTTGTTTTTGACTGTGCTTTGTCTGCCCCCGGTTTTTTTAACATTAATGCAAGCGTAATTAACCAGGCTGCTGCAAAAAGCAATGTCAGCCATTTCCAGTAAGTATCATGTTGCTCAATTGCTAAGGCTGGTTGCTGTTTCTGGCTATCGATGGCTATCGGTTTTTGTTGTGCTGCGGCATTTTGTGTTGGTACGGGCGGGGTTGCTGCCCTGTTTACCTGTGCACTGCCAGTAACGCTGAGGGTAATCGGTGCAATCGTTGCAGTTTCCTTTTTGTTCGTTTTTGTGTTCCACCAGTGCAGCCTGATTTCCGGCAGTGTGTAATTTCCGGCGCTGGCGGGTATCAGCGCTACCTTAATCTGTTTAACGCCCGTTATTCCTTTATCGTCCTGCCTGTTTTCTGTGACGGCTTTATCAGGATACTGTTTTAAACCGTTAACTTCTTCAAATTTCATGTCCGGTAATTGCACGCCCGTTAATCCCTCTGCAACAACAGTAATGGTGCGTGTAACCGGTTCGCCGGCCTTAATATTTTTTATATCGTCCGACCATTCTTCTTCTAACTGCACATTGCTTGCAGGTAACCAGTCCTGCAGGTTTATGTCTGCCGGTGCTGGTTTAACATTGATGCTGACCGCTTTGCTGCGTACACGTTTTAAATCCCCGGTCATGCGGAACTGGTCAAAGATGCTTCTAGGCTGTGTCGCGTTGACGCGGCCTTCAAAGGTTGCCGGATAAATTGTCAGCTGGCCGCTTTTCTGCGGAAAAATAGCGTAACGGCGTTCAAAGACATCATAACGTGTACCGCTGCGCGTGGTCTGATACTGGTCCTCGCCAAGTAATTGAATAATAGCGTCCGGGTCGCTGGTTTCAGGTTCGGTTAACGAGGCGTTGTTGATGCCGACAGTACGTAATAATCGAATGGTATAAATAAACTGTGACTGCACCCAGCCGGTTTTATTATCAATTGAGTTTTCCAGAAAAATTTTGGCTGGAACAGTCGCGCTGCCATCTGGGGAAGTACCGTTGGACGAGGCGTTGTGGGTAACTGTTACCTGGATGGCCGGGCTGACATCCTGGCCGAAGCTTATCGGCGGGATGGTAAATTTGCCTATATCTTTCGCGATAACGGCTAGATCCCAGGATTTTTTCATGGTCCAGTTACCATTGATAGAACGCATATTGGTACTTTGGCTGCTGCTTAAGATGTCAAAGTGTTCATAGACCGGGCCAAAATCAGGATCACCATCTACACTGCTGTCTGCTTCATATATCAAATGAAATGAATCATCTACTGCAACCGGGTTACGGCTGGTTGTTACCGTTATATTGGCAGCATATGCAGTTGTAGCTGTTAGCACAGTGCACAACAGCAGTATTAACGACAGGGCGGTTGTCATTGTTGTTTGTTGTTTGTCATTCATTACCATGGTTGTTCGTCGTCGTTCTGGTCAGGCATTTGCTTGTATTGATATAAAAATTTACGTCTTAATAGACCACCGGGATCATCAGGAATTCGTTTCAGCCATTGTTCGGTGGCTTTTTCATCTTCGGTAATAGATGATTCTGTCGGGTTGACTTCTATCTCGGCCGGTTTTTCTTTGGAATCACTGTTTTCAATTTCATTACTATCCTGACCGCTGTTCTGGCGGTTGTCTTTGTCCTGCTGCTGTTCCTGCTGCTGTTCCTTCTGCTGTTGCTCATATTGCTGCTTTTCCTGCTGCTCTTTTTTCTGTTCTGCTTCAGCATCGCGCTGTTTTAACTGCTTTTCTTCCGCCTGCTTCTGCGCTTCGCTCTGCTGTTGACTGTCAGTTGAAGAATCTGCCGGTTTGTTTTCGTCAGCCTGTTTGTTTTTTTCAGCTGATGACTGTTCACCGGACTGGTTGTCCTGCTGTTGCTGCTGGTCTTTGCTGTTCTTATCCTTGCTATTCTGGTCCTGTTGAGACTGGTTATCCTGTTGCCTGTTTTGTTGCTGGTTTTGTGACTGCTGATTTTGCTGTGACTGGTCTTTCGAATCCTGCTGATGCTTTTGCTGCTCTGGATTTTGCTGCCCGGAATTATCCTGCTGCTGTTTTTGCTGTTGCTGTTGCATCGCCTTTTTTACCTGCTCACGATTAAACCTGGCATCGTCATTGTTTTTGTCCAGCTCGATGGCGCGGTCGTAAGCTTTTATCGCTTCCTGGTATTTGCCCAGTCTTGCCAGTGCATTAGCCTTGTTGTAGAAGCCATTGCTGTCAGCAGGGTTCTCAAGTACGCTGGCGGCAGCCTGATAATTCCCGTTTCGGTAATAGGCACTGGCTTTCCAGTCAGGCCGCGTGAATTCCCTGGCAGCACTTTCATTGTCGCCCGCATTAAATGCTTTCATCGCTTTCTGGTCAGGGCTGGACCAGAGATGCTTAATATCAAGATAAGCCGTCTCTGATTTGCCGGGAATTTTTTCATTGCCTTCTGCATAAGCGGGCTGTGGCAAGGCAATAATGAAACTTAAGGCAAATGGCAATAACGCGGCGACCCAGCCTTTTCTTGCCCAGAAAGCGGCAAGCAGTAATAAGGGCAGCAACAGCCAGGGGCCTTCTTCCTGCCAGACATCCGCACTCGTTTCCTTGTTTTTAATATCCTGCTTGACTTCCGAGGACTGAAATAACCGGCTCAACTTGTTTGTGTCACTGTCATCGGCCCGCAGCCCAGTGTATAAACCGCCGCCGGCTAACGCGTAAGACTGCAGTTTGTCCGGCCTCAACCGGGGTATTACAATGGCGCCGTTGCTGTCCTGCAGGAAACCGCCTTCGACCGAGCCCTGAAGCGGTATCGGTCCGCCTTCTGTTGTGCCGATGCCAAAGATTGATAAACGAAAACCCTGGGCGCGTATTTTTTCAATGGCTGCCCTGTCATGCTGATGAATGCCGTCCGTTATCACCAGGATATCGCCATTGATGCTGCCGGACTGGCTGAAGAGTGAAACGGCCTTGGCCAGCGCGGCAGACAGGTTGCTGCCCTGGGCCGGCATCATATCGGTTTCCAGCGCGGGTACCAGGTTGGCGATGGTGGCGTTGTCGTCGGTAAGCGGGGTAACAACAAAAGCTTCGGCGGCATAAACGATGAGCGCGGTTTGCCCGGTTTTTCTCGCCTTCAGAATATCCAGCAGTTCGAGTTTCGCGCGGTATAAGCGGGATGGTTTTATATCCGATGCATTCATTGACTGCGACAGGTCAAGCAGGATGACCAGGGAAGATTGTTCCCGGTAAACGGGCTGCGGCAGTTTCTTGTAGACCGGCCCGGCGAGTGCGGTGATACACAGGCTGGCTGCAATAAATATTAACAGCAGCGGGTAAGTCCGCCGTTTGTAACCGCTACTGGTTAAGACAAACGGTATTAATGCCTGGTCGATGACGGCATGCCAGTTTTTATCGCTCTGGGCTCTGCTTCGCATCAATAGTAAAAAAAGTATTAACGGAATGAACGCGTAAAACCACTCTGCACGTATAAAATGCAGGCTATTAAGTATTTGCGCTGCTTCATTAAGCAGCACATCAAAAGGCGTATTCAATATTGCGTTTATCGTTTCATTCATGTGCTTTTGCCCTGTACATCTTTGGCAGCCGAATAAAACAATGAACGGAAAGAAAACTGCGGCGCATATAACACCAGCGCAAGCACGGCGGCGAACAGCAGGCTTGCCGCTAGCGGTACATAAAACAGGGCTCTTATCGGGCGATAACTCTTCACGTCTTTTTCCACCGGTTCCAGCTTGTCCAGCAGGGTATAGATTTCCACCAGGTCTGCGGTGGTGTAGGCGCGGAAATACCGGCCGCCGGTTATCTTTGCAATGTTTTGTAAGGTGGCTTCATCCAGTTCTCTGGAACCACGATTGCCAATGCCGATGGTGTGAATCTTCAGGCCTTTTTTAGCTGCCAGCTCCGCCGCTTTTATCGGTGTAAGTTCACCTCTATTGCTGACGCCATCGGTTAATAATATTAATACATGGCTTTCACCAATTTTTTTTGCACCTTTTTTATCTGCAGGAGTGCCATTATTCACCTGCTGTTTTTCTCTTGCCTGTTGTGCTGATATACGTTTGACCGCCAGGCCGATGGCGTCGCCAATCGCGGTTGCCTGGCCAGCGAGACCGGTAAACGCTTCCTGCAACAGGATATTCACCGTTTCCCTGTCAAAGGTGAGAGGCGCCTGCACATAGGCCTGATCGCCAAACAATATCAGGCCAATGCGGTCACCGACGCGTTTTTCGATGAAAGCGCTGGCCACGGCCTTGGTTGCGGTTATCCTGCTGACGGAGCCCTGGTTGTGGCGTATCGGGTGGTCCATGCTTTTGGAGATATCGATGGCCAGCATTAAGTCACGTCCACTGACAGGCAGCTCGATGGGTTCACCCGTCCATTGCGGCCTGGCTGCTGCAATCACCAGGCAGGTCCAGGCAAGCGTATAAAGCAGTAACGGCCAGCGTGAAGTTTCATTAACATAACTGCCGGTTTCGGACACCTGATAGTCGGCCAGGTGCGGTACCCGCAGCGCGGCCTCATTGCTCTGTCTGGCGCGCGGCAGCAGCAGGCGCAATAAAAAGGGCAGCGGTAATACGGCAAACGCCCAGGGCCAGATAAATGACATCATGATGACTGGCCTGAATGGTACTTGATTAAGCCATATTTTCTGTCATTGCGAGCATTAGCGCGGCAATTTTTAGCAGCATAGATCATCATTAAGAGATTATGAATTACATCCTTGTAATTCATCCTTTGGGCCGCAAAAAGCGCGTTCAATTTTCCTCCCGGAAAAATTAGTGCTTCGTTCCTCGCGATGACAGCTGAACCGCTAATCTCTGTTATGTAAACGCCATTCATGAGCGACCCCGTAATGGCCGATTATGGGGGGACTGCAACCATGATTCACACAGCTGAATTAATTTTTGTGCATCAAAATCCAGCCTGTCGTTATCCTGCTGGTCAGTGTCAGGCAGGTAAGGCGCGGTAAGCAACACCCTGCCGGTATCGCTTTGAAAGCGATTGCCGCTTGATGATTTGGCGTTTGAGTCATCAAGGTAGCTGAGCCAGTCGTCACCGGTTAAACCGGCGATGTCTGCCCTGGGGTAATAACTGATGCTGGCGCGGCGTAATAAAATTGATAACGATTTGGCCAATCGGGTTTTGTTCCGGTTTTGCTGGAACTGCTGTTTAATATTATCGAGCTCAGACTTGATGTCTCTCCTAAGCTGCCTGCCGAGATAGATTCTTCTCGCAATCGTGACGAGTGCGGCAATGAGTACTGCAAGCGCGAGGATTATCCACCAGCCGGGTGCGGGCGGCCACCAGGAAACAGGCTCGGGCAGGTGTATGTCCCTTAAATTCAGTTGCTGCGGGTTTGTTACCTGCGGATGAATCATTTGGGGATCAATTATTTTTGAGCCTGGAGCCTGGTGATTTAAAACGGGTTCATTCATCGTGTTCATTTACCCGTGCTGTTTTATTAACTGTTGGCGTGCCCGGCGGTATTGCGCTTTTTTACCCAGGGCGTTAACACCCAGGCCGACTTTTAATTTATCAATTACATTGTCATCCGTTGACACTTCGATTAAATGGATACGATTTTTCCGACAAAAATCTGAAATCTGCTGATGGTAAATTAAGTACCGCTGATGGTATTCCTCCCTGGTTTTCTTGCTTGAGGTTTGAATTTGCAGCTCTTTAATGCCGTCGGTTAACTTGTAGGTACCAGAGGATGGCAGATCGATTTCTATCGGGTCTGAAATCTTGATCATAATGATGTCGTTGTTGCGTGCTATATTTGCGATATGGGTATATGCCTTTTCACTTAAATCCCGAAAATCACTAATCATGAAGACCAGGCTGCCGGGATGTACGACGGATCGCAGTCTGGCGACGGCAGTCGTTCTGTCGGTTACTGCTTCAGCCGCGGGATTGTCAGTTTTTTGCCAGGCATGATGTTTTGTACAGCGGCCGATAAAATCAAGCACCGCGGTTTTGCCGCGCCGGGGTTTAATTTCAATATGTTCGGTATCTGAAAATATCAGTCCGCCGATACGATCGTTGTTTCTTGCCGCACTCCAGGCGATGGTTGCTGCGATTTCGCTGGCAATGACCGCTTTAAATTTATTGCGCGTGGCAAACATCATGGAAGCATTGAGATCAAGCCACAGCAGTACCGGTCTTTCTCGTTCTTCACGAAACAGTTTAGTGTGCGCATCGCCGGTACGGGCGGTGACACGCCAGTCCATGTTGCGAATATCATCACCGGCCTGGTAAATACGTGATTCGTCAAACTCCATGCCGCGGCCCTTGAATGACGATATATAGGCGCCACCCTGTTTGGCGTGAATTTTACCGCTGTCCAGGGGGATCTGGTTAGCCAGCAGGCGAAGCTGAATAAGTGACTGCGGACTTATCCAGGTAATACCTTCAGCTTGTTTTGTGTTGTTACTCATATTTTTATTTCATCCACAGATAAACTCAGATGGACACAGATAAAAACGAAGCGGTTAATTCTGGTTTTTATTCTTCAATCTGCGTTACTCAGCGTTCATCTGTGGACAGGATGTTTTGTTTTTAAGGCACAGCCACCCGGGTAATAAGCTCATGAATAAAACTGTCAGGGGTAATGCCATCGGCTTCGGCTTCGTAACTTAGAATTACGCGATGACGTAACACGTCAAAGGCAATCGCCTGAATATCATCCGGACTGACAAAATCACGCTGGTCCAGCCAGGCATGTGCGCGTGCACAACGGTCAAGCGCGATGCTGGCGCGCGGGCTGGCGCCATACAATGACCAGTTTGCAAGGTCATCGCCATACATGCCCGGGTTGCGGGTGGCCAGGACCAGTTGCAGTAAATACTGTTCAAGGTTGTCATCCATGTAAACATCAAGCACTTCGGCGCGGGCATCAAATATACTTTGTTGCTGTACTTTTTCGGTCGATATATTGGCAGCGTGGATAACTGATGTCGTTTGTTCTCTGGCTTCATTGCGCACCAGCTGGAGTATCTGTTTTTCTGCTTCTGCATCAGGGTAGCCAATGCTGACATGCATCAGGAAACGATCAAGCTGGGCTTCAGGCAGGGGATAGGTGCCTTCCTGCTCGATCGGGTTTTGGGTCGCCATTACCATGAATAATTCGGGTAGCTGGTAGGTGATTTTGCCTACGGTAATCTGGCGTTCAGCCATGGCTTCCAGCAGGGCGGACTGGACCTTTGCCGGCGCACGGTTGATTTCGTCGGCCAGTATCAGGTTATGGAACAATGGACCCTGCTGAAACACAAAGGAGCCATCCTGCGGCCGGTAGACTTCAGTACCGGTCAGATCGGCAGGCAGCAGGTCGGGTGTAAACTGTATGCGATGGAAGTTGCTTTCAATACCGTCACTCAAAACTTTAATAGCCTTGGTCTTGGCCAGCCCGGGGGCACCTTCGACCAGCAGGTGGCCATCCGCTAATAATGCGATTAGCAGTCGGTCAACCAGTTTTTCCTGGCCTATGATGTGATTCTGTACATGTTGCTTGAGGTTAAGAACTGCTTTCAGATTGGGCATGACTACTTCTATGTGTTTATTTTGTTAACCATCAGCCTTAAAGATGCTTTTAGCCTGAGAAAGTTCACTCCAATATGGGAGGGCTGCTATCTTATCCTGAATTATGGTGTAAGATGCGGCTAAATCTTGAATTTCAAACATCCGGTGCCTGCTCCCAGATTGATTATAGGAGAGGATAATCGGGAAGCTGGTGAACCGCCGGTTAATCATACCGACGGTAAATCCTGCGCTGCCCCCGCAACGGTGATTGGTGAGAATTATTCAACCACTGCGAAAATGATTTCGTGGGAAGGGAATGATTCATGTATGCATCCTAAAGATGCCATACACACCATAAGCCCGTAGACCGGCCTGATGTTTTTATACATTCGTCGCGGCGGGCGGCATGGTATAGTGCATCTTGTTGTTATCCCTGGATTGCTCTTTCCCTGTTGCCTCCAAAAATATTGGAGGACCTAATGAACAAATTTCAATCGCTGAAGTTGCTGGCTGCAGGCAGTCTGGTAATTTTAGCTCCATATTCTGAGCCTGCCTTATCTGCGGTCAACAAGGCAGCAACAGAAATACCAGCAGTCATTGTCAGTGCCGCGCGCACTGAGCAAAGCACGCTAACCACACCGGCCAGTATCACCGTAATATCCCGCAAACAGATCGATGATAGCGGTGCGAACCATATTGTCGAGGTGCTGCGTGGCCAGGGCGGTATCATAATCGACGACCTGTATGGCGATGGCAGCCGGGCTTCGGTGAATATGCGCGGTTTCGGTGATGCTGCGGGTTCCAATGTTTTAGTGCTGGTTGATGGCCGCAGACTCAATAATCCGGATATTGCTGCGCCGGATTTGAACAGTATCGCGCTTGATGATGTTGAGCGTATCGAGATAGTGCAGGGCAGTGCGGGTGTCCTGTTCGGCGACCAGGCGGTGGCCGGTGTTATCAATATTATTACCCGCCAGCCGGGAGCATTAAGACATTCATTAAAACTGTCGGCGGGAAGTTATAACACGGTAGACCTCCATGGCATGACATCTCAGTCGCTGGATAATGGTCTTAATTACCGGCTTTCTCTTGACCTGCGTGACTCGGATAATTATCGTGATCATAATGAATCCTCCTATGTAAACGGTTTTGCCAAACTCGGCTATGAGCATAGCAGCGGTTCGCTTTTCGCTGAAATACAATATATCGACGACAGGCTGAATACACCTGGCACACTGTTTGCCGATGAAATGGCTGCCGACAGGCGTCAGGTGGCGGCGAATTATGCGGATGATTTTTCAAATACCGAGACCACGGCTGGACGCCTGGGGCTGGTGCAGGCGCTTGGCGATAACTGGTCATTTGAGGGCGAGCTGACGCAGCGGGATACTGACGGCGTGTTCAGGCTGAGTTCGGTGTTTGGCATGGAAACACAGGACAGTACCCAGGAACGCAAACAGCTTGAATTCACCCCCCGTTTGATCGGTTTTATTCCATCATTAAACAACACCATGCTGACTCTGGGCGCGGATGTCGTTGAGACTGATTACAGGCTGCGCTCCCGGTTTGGCGAGCAGGTGAACAATCAGTCCATCCAGTCGCTCTATATCCAGGCGGTTATTCCGGCTGTAGAATCGCTTGATGTCACTGTAGGCGCACGTTATGCCAGTGTCAGTAATGAATTAAGCGACGGTTTTACATTTAACAATGAAACCATCACGGATGATGTCACCGTCGGTACTTTTGGCATGGCTTACCAGCTAAATAAAGAATTCCGGGTAGTGGTAAGGGCCGATCAGAACTTTCGTTTTGCCAAGGTTGACGAGTTTACCAATGCCCAGCCATATCCTGCCCCGCCTAGCACAGTCATCCTGAAAACCCAGGAAGGCCTGTCACTGGAAACCGGTGTTGAATGGAATAGCGCTGTCAGCAGTGCGAAGTTTATCGTTTACCAGCTTGAGCTGGACAATGAGCTTGCCTATGACCCGGTAAATTACATTAATATTAACCTGGATGAGACACGCCGATCCGGTTTTACCGGCAGCGGCCGCTGGCAGGCCAGTCAGCGACTGGGGCTCACAGCAAGTTACACCTATACCGATGCAGAAGTATTAAGCGGTGCATTTAGCGGCAAGGAAATCCCGTTTGTCGCCCGGCATAATGGTTTGCTCGGCAGCGATTACCAGTTAAACGATAACTGGCAGTTATACGGCGAATGGCTTGTCGTCAGCGACAGGGTATATTCAGGCGACTTCGATAATGTCCTCGCCAGGCTGCCGGGATACGGGCTGGTCAATATTAAAGCCGAATACAGGGTAAGGGACTTTACTTTCAGTGGCCGGCTGAACAACGTATTTGACAAGCAGTATAGTGATGTTGGCCAGTTAAGCTACGACCCGAATACATACGCCGCGCGTGAAGCATATTTCCCGTCGCCGGAAATTAATTTTTTACTGACAGCGGCATGGGCTTTCAGATAATCTAGTCATATGAATACCGTGTACGCGCCGATCGCAACAACGACTTCGCTGTCAATTCTATTGCACGGTGCGTTTTTTGCTGCGCTACTGCTGCTCCATGATCAGGCGGCCACTACCGGCAGAGGTATAGAGATACAGCTGATCAGTTCAACCATGGTAGCAGACCAGCAGGAAACAGAAAAATCGCGAAAAAATAGTCATGTCAAACAGCCTGAAGAACCGGCGCATACAGGCGAGGTAGCGGATAATGCGGCTGACAATAATCTGAAAAAAGCATCGCCGCACCAGCTGGTCACCTCGTTACCTGCCGACAGGCGGGTAGATGACACAGCGCTCAGCGATAAACCTGCGGTAAAACAAAAGGCTGCCCGACAACAGCAGCTGGTAAACGATGAAGTCATTGGTGTATCAAGGATTTCGCAGTCAACAAATGCAAAACAGCAACGGCATATGCTTATTGAGCTGTTGCATAGCTGTATCAGTAATAACAAGGAGTATCCATATCTCGCCAGACGGCAGCGCCGGGAAGGTGTTGCTACCGTTGGTTTTGTTCTGCATCCAGATGGTACGGTAAAAAATCCACACCTTGTTGCTTCCAGCCATACCGCGATGCTTGATCGAGCTGCCCTGTCAGCGGTGAAACGCATTGCGCCGTTCGCACCGGCAGGAGACTACATCGAGCAGGCGGAAGAGTTCCAGATTGATGTTGTCTTTAAACTGCTTTGATGATTCCGTGTTTTTAGCCTGATGGGTAAACGCCTGACAAAAATCTATACCCGTACCGGCGATGACGGTACCACCGGCATGGCGAACGGGACACGCGTAGCTAAAGATGATTTGCTGGTTCATGCGATTGGCGAGATTGATGAATTGAACAGCCAGCTGGCGGTGCTGGCATGCCATGTCCCGGACGGTTTTATTGAAGACGTCCGCATTATCCAGAATGAACTGTTTAATGTCGGCGCGGAACTCAGTCTGGGGGCGGCCATGCTCAGGCAGGAGCACGTCGACTTGCTGGAACAGTCGCTGGATGTGCTGAATCAGTCTTTGCCCCCGCTTAAAGAATTTATCCTTCCCGGCGGCGGCCTGGCTGCATCTCACTGCCACGTGGCGCGGGCGGTCTGCCGTCGTGCGGAAAGGTCGCTGGTCGGCCTCGATAAACAGGCTGCTTTAAATAAGCATTTAATGGCCTATATCAATCGCCTGTCCGATTACCTGTTCGTACTGGCGCGTGCTATCAGTCAGCAGCAGGGTGAAGACGAAATATACTGGCAATCAGAAAGGCTGAAAAATAGTACACCTAAAAGCTAAAAAACATTTTCACCACAGAGATACAGAGTACACAGAGAAAAATAATTTTCCGCAAATGAACGCGAATAAACGCAAATACACATAACTATAAAAGCAAAAATTTTACCAATATGTAAAGCAAACCTATTTATTGGTTTTTCATACTGATCAATAGCGAAGAATCTTAAACATCAAAACTATGATGATGTAATACTCGTATAATTCTTCACTGTCGTTCAGAATAACAGAGACAAACTAAAACCATATTTGCGTTTATTCGCGTTCATTTGCGGAATAATAAAAAGTTTCTCTGTGTTTCTTTAGTTAAACGCCTTAGTTTTATAATACAAATATGACTCGAATTGGAATTGACCTTGGCGGCACAAAAATTGAGGGTATTGCTTTGTCAGAAGCAGGCGAGGAACTGTTTCGCCATCGCATCTCCACGCCGCAGGGTGATTATGAAGCCACCCTGCAAAGTATTGTCCAGCTGGTAAACAAGATTGAATCCACAATGGCCGAACAGGGCAGCGTTGGTATCTGCACGCCCGGCGCCATATCGCCGGTCAGCGGCCTGTTGCGCAACTCCAATTCAGTTTGTTTGAATGGCAAATCCATACTTACGGATTTACAGCGGTGCCTGCAAAGAGACATCAGGATAGCGAATGACGCCAACTGCTTCGCACTTTCCGAAGCGATTGACGGCGCGGGAAAGAATGCGCGCGTGGTATTTGGCGTCATTATCGGCACGGGAACCGGCGCCGGAATTGTGGTTGACTGCAAAGTGCTGGTCGGTGCAAATGCGATTGCAGGCGAGTGGGGGCATAATCCGCTGCCATGGCCGGAAGCTAATGAATTGCCCGGCGCGGCGTGCTACTGTGGCAAGTCGGGCTGCATTGAAACCTGGCTGTCTGGTCCCGGGCTTGCCCGTGATCACGCGCTTGTTAACAATACCGGCAGTGATGCGGACAGCCTTGACGCGAAGGCGCTGGATAAAAAAGCGCAGCGTGGTGATAAAGCCGCCATTGACACTTATATCCGGTACGAAGACCGTATGGCGCGAAGCCTGGCGCATGTCATCAACATCCTGGATCCCGATGTGATTGTGCTTGGCGGCGGTATGGGCAATATAAAGCGTCTCTATAAAAATGTGCCAAATCTCTGGGGTAATTACGTGTTTTCTGATACAGTGAATACAAAATTGTTGGCGCCGGCATATGGCGATTCATCAGGAGTTAGAGGAGCAGCATGGCTGTGGAACAACTGAATACAGGTCTGGATGCGTTAATGGAAACTTCGTTTGGCTGTTACCAGCTGCAGCGCTATCCCGTACGTAAAAAGACGACCTTAAAAGCCTGGGATGCGGCGGATGAATATCTGCTGGATTATCTTTACGATAATGAGCTGCTGCATCGGGATGTTTCGCTGCTGATCGTTAATGACAGTTTTGGCGGCCTGTCTATTCCATTGAATCATTATCAGCCAGTGGTGATGACAGATTCCTATTTATCGATGCAGGGCATTTCTGTAAATTTAAAAAACAATAACATCGATTATGATGCTGTCACCATAATCAACAGCCTGGAAGCACCGGGCAGTGTTCTCGATGGCCGCTCTGATAACGGCCTGGCCGACGTTGTGCTGATTAAAATTCCTAAAAGCCTGGCGATGCTGGAAGACCAGCTGCACCGCGTGCGTGCATCTCTCGGCACTTCAACAACAATTATAGCCGGCGGTAAGACAAAGCATATTCACAGTTCGACGCTGGAGCTGTTTAATAAAATTATCGGCCCAACAACAACGTCATTGGCGCGTAAAAAAGCGCGCCTGATATTCAGTAAGTTTGATGCTGATCTGGTCGTGCCGCAGAACCCACATCCCGCTGCATATAAGCTGGATTATCTGCTGGATGGCGAAGATATGGAAATGATTAGCCACGCTGCTGTCTTTTCAAGAGAGAAGCTTGATGCTGGCACGCGCCTGTTTCTCGACAATCTGCCTGCTGACGAGCGCTATAAAACCATTGTTGATTTAGGCTGCGGTAACGGTGTGCTGGGACTGGTGGCGGCGATAAAAAACCCGGCAGCGAACATGATTTTTACCGATGAATCCTATATGGCTGTTGAGTCAGCTATTGATAATTTTTGTGCTGTTTTTGGTGAGACGCGTGGTGCAGAATTTTTGCAGACAGACTGCCTGTACGGGGTGACGGATAATAGTGTTTCTTTAATATTATGTAATCCGCCTTTCCATCATAATAATGCGATGAACGATGACATTGCCTGGCAGATGTTTACCGAATCGAGAACGGCGCTGGAACCGCAGGGTGAACTATGGGTGATTGGTAACCGGCACCTGGCCTATCACGCCAAGCTGAAACACCTGTTTGGCAACTGTGACGTGGTAGCCAGTGATAATAAATTCACGCTGTTAAAATCGATAAAAATATAGCAGATAACAAAGGAACAAAATCATGAGACATTTTATTCTGCCATGGGCAATGCTGGTCACCATCATTTCCGGCTCGATACCGTCTGCTGTAGCAGAGCCCTATATTGGACTGGGCATTGGTGCTGCCTTTTATAAAGCAGATTTAACCGGGTTAGGCGGCGGTGATCTGGATGACAGCAACACCGGCTCAAAATTCTACGGTGGTTATGCCTTTAATAAGTATATCGCGGCAGAAGCGGGTATTTATAATTTTGCTGAAGCCAGTGTTAGCAGTTTTCAAACAACACCAGGTGGTCCTATATCCAGTGCCGCGGCCAGCATGAAAGGAGTTGGCGCCTATGCAGTAGGCACATATCCGGTCAACAGGGAGCTCAGCTTCATGGCAAAAGTGGGCTTGCTGAACTGGGATGCAGACCTGCGTGTTGACAATACAACCGCCACGAATGACGGTACCAATGCCGCTTTCGCCATCGCGGTCTCGTTTGCATTCACCAGGGAGATGCTGGCCACGGCAGAGTGGGAGTATTTCGATTCAGACAACCCGCAACTGTCTCTGATATCCGCCGGCTTTCGCTTTAATTTCAGGTAATAGTTAAAAACGTTTAGTCCGCGAATAACGCGAAAGTCGCAATGAAAACATTTTTAGTCCACAGATGAACGCAGATAAACACGGATTTTAAAAACCAGAATTGTTTTTATTTGTGTTCATCTGTGGACAATAATTTTTAGCTTTTGATTTTTATAATTTGAATATTCGCGTTTTTTGCGGACTAATATTTTTTTGTTTTTTAAGTCAGTGAATTCACATTTGCCTGGTGATTTCAAAACAGGCAATACTGGCCGCTGATATTACGTTCATTGATGAATTGCTGCCGTACATGGGGATATGCACTGTTATATCTGACAATGACAGCAGCGATTTGCTAACCCCGCTATTTTCCGAACCCAGAATGAGGCAGACGGGCTGTTTGTTTTTCAGCGCGGCATTAAATTCTTCCGAGCTAATTGCGATGCTGGAACTGGTGATCTCAAGCGAGACGACGAGCGAGCCGGTACTTTTCAGTTTTGAGACGATGGCTTCGGCGCCAGGCTGGTATTCATAATCAACATATTTTTCTGTCGATCGTGATGTTTTGTTAATTTTTGCACTCGGAAGCGCCGGCGTGTCGCCGCAAAGATATAACTTTTTTATGCCCAGTGCGTCACACAGGCGAAACAGGCTGCCGACATTGAGCGGACTGTTTAAATCGTTGGCAATAATAATTAGCGGGAATTTGTTATTCCCCGCCTGATGGTCACTATGTGTTAGCTGGATATTTTTTTGCATATAAAAGTTCTGCTGCATGTGCCGAACAATAACACCGCTGCTGCGCATGGCTATACCCCTGTAGGAGCGGTGTCATTCCGCGAATAACGCTGATGTTTATAAAACCGTTATCAGCTAAAAGAACCAGCTTTCAAGATTCGCCACCGGCTGTTCGCTTTGAAGCTGTTTCAGCCCTTTTGAACAGCGAATAATCATCCACACAAAAGTGAACATTAGAATAAAGACACCAATGTTAATGCCAAGCGTTATCAAGCCAATGGCGAGATAAAGTAAGCCAATCCAGTAGGTGCGAATCTGGAAGCGGTAGTGGGTTTGCAGCCAGTCAGCCGATTCATCTTTGAATACATAAGCCATGATCAGCCCAATGATCCCGGTAATGCCGACGATAGTGCTGACGATCAAAAGTATATAAATAAGTTTTGCTGTTGATGCCGTGTTTTTTTGTGCGGGATTCATCAAATCTCTGTTGTTAACTGATTGGCATTAATTATTCCGGGCCGGCCAGATTATTTCAATACGGTTGCCACTGGGTTCATAAAATATCATGTGTTTTGCAGGGCCGCCACGTAATAATTCGGGTGTGAACTCGATTTTCAAGTCGTGGGCTTTTATCTTCTGATAACAGGTGTTGAGTGCTTCTTCGGTATCAACCATGAAAGCGACATGATGCAGGCCTATATGGTTTTTGTCAAAAATGGGGGGATGGAGCAGCTTTGATTGCCACAGGGTTACCATAACCTTGCCGTCGCTGACAAAAATCGCGGGGTAACCGTCATCACGTCTGACTTCCTGCCAGCCCAGGCACTCGGTAAAAAATGCAGCTGAATCTTCCAGCTTATTCACGGTAAGTCCAATATGATGGCATCCATTAGTCAATGCGGTATTGTTCATGGTCATTCGTTTTACAGCCAAGTATGTATTCTCGTATTGTGTTTGTTAGAGGACAGTTAATTTCAAATAAGTTGACTGCGGCTGTCAATAGTTTGTTACAGAAAGGGAACTCGCTGCCAATACACATGGCCAAAATTAAATATGCAATTTTTCTAATAAAGGTCTAAAATCGACGTTTCGTCTGACTTCGGCTCACAACACAATACACCGGTAACCTGCAAGGTTGGTCTGGATCATGTGGCAGAGCCTACTGGTTTACTAGGGCCTGTTAACACTAATTAAATTATCACTGTCGGTGCCATTTTTTTGTCCAATAAGACGGAAAGAGTGCCGTGTAGTTATTCTACTCAAACGATTGACAACGCAGTTGGGCGGAAATATGGCCCCGACCCTCCGGGTTGTGGTTGGAAAAGTGCCACTCGGCGTTGTTCGTCGTTTATTTGGAAGGGCCAAACTGCACTCCTCACGCCTTGATTGTCGCTTTTTCAATCACAACAGTGACTTTTAATTAGTGTTAACAGGCCCTAAATCAGGTAAACATGGCGCTGCCAACCACTCCTTTTTGATTTCACTTCCGGGTAAAAACATGACCACCGAAACGGTAACCGCATTCAACCAGCTTGCACTAAACAAATATCTTCTTCAGGCGCTCGATGAAATCGGCTATGAAACTCCATCGCCCATCCAGGCGCAGACGATACCGCTGCTGCTGGAAGGCAGGGACATCATTGGCCAGGCGCAAACCGGTACCGGCAAAACCGCGGCGTTTGCATTGCCGCTGATTTCCAGGCTGGATATTAAACAGAAAGAACCGCAGCTGCTGGTGCTGGCGCCGACCCGAGAACTTGCCATCCAGGTGTCTGAGGCTTTTCAGAAATACGCCAGGCACATGACGGGATTTCATGTTTTACCCGTTTATGGCGGCTCGGATTACAGCGGGCAGATTCGTGCGTTAAAACGAGGCGTGCATGTTGTGGTTGGCACCCCGGGCAGGGTGATGGACCACATACGTAAAGGCACATTAAATCTCAGCGGTTTAATTGCGCTGGTACTGGATGAAGCCGATGAAATGCTGCGCATGGGCTTTATTGATGATGTCGAATGGATACTTGAGCAGTCCCCCCCCAACAGGCAGATTGCACTGTTTTCCGCCACCATGCCGCAGCAGATTCGTAAAATCGCAAGCAAATACTTAAATAATCCTGAACAGGTGACCATTAAGACCAAAACCACTACGGTCGATACCATACGCCAGCGCTACTGGCCGGTCAGCGGCATGCATAAGCTGGATGCCCTGACACGTATTCTGGAAGCGGAAGATTTTGATGCCATGATAATTTTCGTGCGCACCAAAAACGCAACCGTTGAGCTGGCTGAAAAACTCGAAGCACGCGGTTATGCCGCCACAGCCCTGAACGGTGATATTGCACAAAACCAGCGGGAACGCACCATCAAAAGTTTAAAAGCCGGCAATCTGGATATACTGGTAGCGACAGATGTTGCCGCGCGTGGTCTGGATGTGGACCGTATCAGTCACGTCGTTAATTATGATGTGCCGTATGATACCGAAGCTTATGTGCACCGTATCGGGCGTACCGGGCGTGCGGGACGGGAAGGTGACGCCATCCTGTTTGTCGCGCCGCGTGAAAAGCGTATGTTGAATGCGATTGAACAGGCAACCAGGAAGAAGATCGAAATGATGGACCTGCCTTCCACTGAATTTATTAACGATAAACGCATCGCAAAATTCAAACAAAGCATCACCGATACACTGACGAATGAAGATCTGTCGCTGTTCTCACAGCTCATAGAGCAATACCAGCAGGAGCATAATATACCGGCACTGGAAATTGCTGCCGCACTGGCAAGGCAGCTGCATGGTGAAGACGACTTTTTGCTAACCGGCAAATCGAAAACAAAAAAACCGGCCCAGGATGAATGGGAGAGTGGTGTAACGGGCAGGGGTAGAAAAGAGAGGGCAGAACGCGGAGAGTCGAAACGAGGCAGCCGCGAAGCTTTTCCCGCAAGACGGAGTCAGCAAGATGAAGGTATGCCTGATGAGGGTATGGAACGCTTCCGTATTGAGGTCGGCCATGTTCACCAGGTGAAACCCGGCAATATAGTCGGCGCCATTGCCAACGAAGCAGATATCGATAGTAAATATATCGGCCGCATCAATATCTATGATGACTACAGTACGGTTGACCTGCCCGAAGGCATGCCCAGGGAATTACTGTATAGCCTGAAGAAAGTCTGGGTGGCAGGCCAGCAATTAAAAATAACACGTGACACGAAAGCAGCAAGGGCCGGTAAACCGGCAGGCGGAAGGGCTCAAAGCCGGGATACTGACAGGCGTACTAATGCCCCGCAAAAGAGTAAAGCAAAAGGCCGGGATACGGACGTGAAGAAACGTAAAAAGCTCACGGTGAAAAAGCGGCGTAAAACGTAAGCCTGTAAATATATTTCAACGATACAGGCTGGCTGCTTGCTCTGCCGATGAGGACGTCGATATTCCCTGTACTTCCATGCCCTGGCAGCAGCTATGCCATGTGATTGTGTAATTTTGACCGACTGGTTGTGTGATTTCACACAGCCCTGTCGAGCATGGAAATTAATAAGATGCTGATATTAATGTAATTAATTATTGGCACGTTGATTGCTCCTGATAAATTAAAGCATTTTTGAGTGCAGTATGTAGCGATACATCAGCAGGATTCTGAAGCATACTGAGCGGCGCGCTGACCTTCGCGTTGATGTAAGCTGTTGCCGTACATCGTGCTGCCGCCCCTTAACCGTTGTTTGT
>JAJDNP010000092.1 GCA_022340645.1 Gammaproteobacteria bacterium
TAAATGCAATCTAACCAGTTATCAGGGGAATTGTAAATCCTTAATCTTGTTTTTTTTAAAAAAACGGCTCCCGAAGGAGCCGTTTTTGTTCCAAATAAAGTTGACACTTTAGTATCAGCTCTATTATTAACCCGGCGACATATATTATTGCCGGGTTAATAATAAATATCCGTTATAATTTTAACAGGATGCTTAAATTGCCCTTACCAGGGTGAAGGAGTCCCTGCGGGTACATTCGGATCATTGCCCCATTCAGGATAATCGTCGGTAAACGTTTTCATAAAAGCGACAAGATCCGCTTCTTCTTCCGCTGTCAGACCCAGGTCACCCAGTTCACTTCCATTTACATTATCAGCTACTTCAGCTGTGGCCCAGCCCTCAGAAGCAACGTCACGTGTATTGTAGAAATGCACAATCTCTTCCAGTGTTGCAAAGAAACTATTGTGTGCGTATGGCGGTGTTATTGCAATATTACGCAAACTCATCACCTTGTGCTTGCCTGCTTCACCGGCAGTACCATATACGCTGTCAATTACAGTTTGATTGCCTGCGAGTCCAATGTCTGGCGAAGGGTTGCCAGGTATGCTGGTATTGCGAGGTACGCCAAGATTATCATAAGTAGAGTCAGTAAAGACTGGTGGATACGTATTGCCATCGGGACCTACTACAGGGTCCAGTACGTGACATAAATTGCATTGCGCCTTGCCGACGAATAAATCTCTGCCACCTTTTTCCGCATCCGTGTATTCAGTCATGTTTAATTCTGCAAAATCAAATTTTGAATTGAATTTATAGAACATGCGAGTTCTTTCGAAACTCGCGATAGCCTCTGTCATTAAATCATAGGCAGTAAATACTTATTGCGGCGCATTATCGTCATTGGGCGCCATTGGACTAGAAGGCACGGGATGCAGATTAAAGCCGTAAACATTTTTGAAGCTTTTTACGTAATCCTTATTCTTTTTAAGTTCTGAAACTACGGCCCACTTGCTTGGCATCGCCATTTCGACAGGATTAAGGAACGGGCCTTTGGCCTGCTCTTCCAGTGTCGCGGCACGACCATTCCAGAATTGACCGCCAATCCACAGTCCTTCATTTTCATCAAAATAAAATTCCGGGCTAAATGCTGCGTAACCTGCACTCGGAGAATTCAGGCTACCAAACTTGCCGGCAACGGAACCACGCGATGTCGGCGAACCAGTCGCTACGTTTTCAGGATCAACGAATCCCGGTGCCGGTGTTTCTTTGCCACCAAACAGCTGTACAGTTTCGAGACTATGGCAACTGGCACATGACTGATTTTTATTCAGAGATAAATTGGTGTCCTGATATAATTCGCTGCCAAGTCTTTGCTCAGATATAAGATTGCTGCGTTTGTGCTTCTTGTGATCATCACGATCACCACGATGATCATGAGCGTATACTGCAAAACTCGTTACACTCAGCAAGCTGAATGCTGGTGCTGCATACATACTCTTTGATTTCCGAGAATTGCCCTTTCTACATCTTGTATTACGAAACATTTTCATTTTAGATTCCCCATTGTTAATCTCATTTTCTGATTAATCAACGAATGTATTAACCGATGTTAATATAGCAACTGCTATGCCAGAGTTAGAATTTGTCTAAATTCAGCAGCTTGGCGAGATATCTAATTTTTGGTTTTTCGATGTGTAATTAATTCCGACAATTAATAATTTGATAACTATCAATAAATGTATTTAATATCAATATCATATAGAATAATCGTGTATTTTATGTCTGTTTTAGAGTGTAATGGATGCTGATAAATTAGCCATATTTGTATTACAGGATGCGGTGAGACACGAACTGCATCATTTGCATTTTAATCTGTGTTCATCTGTGGATTAAAAAGCTTTTATTTACGTCCATCAGGAACTCAAACATCTCAGCAATTACAGTCAAGAGAATGGACTGACTTAACTGCGATTGATGCGGTTCGTGCCTTACAATATCCTAAGTCGATAAAGGGAAACCAGTACACACCGTAGGCCGGCATAAGGTTTTGCTGTTGCCGGCGAAACACAGATTTAAATTCGGAATCCCGCTGACGAGGAGCAGGTGAGCCTCGTCAGCGTGAGATAAATTCGCCCTTCATTATTGCCATACAGGCGTTTCAGGTCATTGGCGAAGGGGCGGAATTCCTCACTTCTTTTCGCCATGTGTTCAGTCTTCCGGTTGCCGATAATGAACTGCTCGTTATCAGTGTCGCCAACCGCACCAGCCAGGGTAAACCAGTCGGCATCGGCTTCGCGTCTGAATGGTTCCTGCCCTTGATAGCCAGTTTTCTTTAATCCAGCCTGTTTCCGGCCAGTCTCTTTTCCAGCCATCGGCATCGCACTCAAAGCCGCCGTCTCTCCATTTTTGTCAGGGATTTTGAGTGTCTTTGCGTCGTGGCGGGAAAAAGCACGAACAGGAGCAGTGAAGCTGACTTTCTGTCCGATAGATGTTGGCGCTGTCGAGAGCTGTGGTAAGATTGCCAGCTAAACAGGTACGAGGTTATAGATATGCGAACAAAGGGTTTAACAATACAGTTGATTACAGTTTCTGCCATCATATTCGCGCTGGCACTATTTCGTTTATTACCCCATTGGCCAAATGTTTCGCCCGTCGCCGCTATGGCTTTGTTTGGCGGTGCATATTTTGCGGATAAACGCCTGGCGTTTGTGGTGCCGTTCGCAGCCTTATTCCTCAGTGACATTCTGCTGGGATTGCATAACTCCATGATTTTTGTTTATGGCGGTTTTGCGTTGACCGTGGTTATCGGCATCATGCTACAAAACAGGATAACTTTTACCAATACAGCATTTGCCGTGGTGGCATCATCTGTTCTGTTTTTCCTGTTGACCAATTTCGGTACCTGGCTGACATCTGCATTGTACGCCAAAACCGGTGCAGGCCTGGTGCAGGCATACGTGGCCGGTATCCCGTTTTTCCAGAATTCCCTGTTAGGGAATTTAGCTTATGCTGCACTGATATTTGGCGGCTATTCTCTTATGCAGAAAAATGTGTCTGCACTACAAGCCAGGTAGTGATAAGTTATAAGTAATAAGTTCTAAGTTAAAGCAGTTGCACCTAATAATATCTGCTTGAATCACCGGTTTTTACTTAAAACTTACAACTTACAACTGCTCTTCTACGGTTTTAACCCAACCCCAATTCTAAGAAGTCGTAGCGAGAAAAAGAAAAGCACCAGTATAAACGACAATATAATGACGAATGCGATGGTTAAATCAATATCGGTGATGCCGAGCAAGCCATAACGAAACGCATTGATCATGTACAGGATAGGGTTTACCAGGGAAACATCCTGCCAGAATTCCGGCAGCATCTTGATTGAATAAAAAATACCGCCGAGATAGGTGAGCGGTGTTAATACAAAAGTCGGAATAATCGTTATATCATCGAAGCTTTTTGCATAAGCCGCATTGATAAAGCCTGCCAGTGAAAACAGTATCGAGGTGAGGATGAATACAGCGATAGTTACGCTGTAACTGTGTATCTGGATGTCGGTAAAAAACATCGCGACCAGGGTTACCACGATACCGACGACAACACCTCTGGCCAGCCCGCCGGAAACAACGCCCAGCAAAATAATATAGTTTGGCAGGGGTGATACCAGCATCTCTTCAACACTGTGATGAAATTTTGCACTGAAAAATGATGACACCACATTGGCGTAGGCATTGCTGATAACGGACATTAAAATCAGCCCAGGCACAATGTAATCCATGTACCTGTAACCGTCGATATCATCAAGCTGCGAACCGATGAGTTCGCCAAAAATAATGAAATAAAGCGCAACCGAAATGGCAGGCGGCAGCACGGTCTGTATCCAGATGCGAATAAAACGTAAATACTCTTTCACCATGATGGTTTTGAGCGCAACCATTTTCTGTGAGAGGTTCATTTAACTATTGCCTCCGGCAAGGCTGTGCTGCTGGCTTCGGTAGCCCCATTTTTATTGCGCAGCATTGATATAAACAGCTGTTCGAGCCGGTTGGTTTTATTTTTCATGCTGACGACCTTAATACCGCAGTTTTTAAGCAGGCTAAACAGGTCGCTGATATTTTGTTCCCTGTTGATTTCCACTTCCAGTGTCGTACTATCTATCATTCTTACCATGTGACCGCCGCAGTCCGGCAATGTGTCGATAGCATCATCCAGGTAGAGAATAAATGTTTCTATATGCAACTGGTCGAGCAGGCTACGCATCCTGGTCTGCCTGATGGTGACGCCCCGGTCGATAATGGCAATGTTGTTGCATAGGCTTTCAGCTTCTTCCAGGTAATGGGTCGTCAGTATGATGGTCGTGCCGTTTGCGTTCTGTTCCCTTAAAAAATCCCACATCGAATGGCGTATTTCGATATCGACACCGGCGGTGGGTTCATCCAGGATAAGCAGTTTGGGGCGGTGCATCAGTGCGCGCGCTATCATCAGCCGGCGTTTCATGCCGCCGGAAAGTTCTTTCGCCATGCCGAAGCGCTTGTCCCACAGCTCAAGCTGTTTGAGATGTACTTCGGCGCGTTTTTTCGCTTCTGTCCGATTGATACCGTAGTAACCGGCCTGGTTGATGAGGATTTCACCGACCGGTTCGAAGATATTGAAATTGAATTCCTGCGGCACCAGGCCAATGTGCATACGGGCATCCGTGGAGCGGGTATCCAGGTTATGCCCGAATATTTCTACAAAACCGGATGTCTTGTTAACCAGCGAAGCAATGATGCCTATAACGGTTGATTTGCCCGCGCCATTGGGACCGAGCAAGGCAAAGAAATCACCCTGTTCTACGGTTAAATCAACACCTTTGAGGGCTTCGACACCGTTTTTATAGGTTTTGTGCAGGTTTTTGATAGTAAGTGCGTTCAAATTGGTCATCTATCTCTGTTATAGATATTGTTTTTTTGAGTCATGTGATGTTACAGTGTTTATTTTAGTAATACGACCGTCTGATAATGGAAGATGGCTTATTTTGTTATTGTTCCGGTAATGCTTGATATAGGTGGAATCTTTAGTTTCAATCATGTTCAAGAGAGTTTTATGGGTACCAAGGGTGAAGGTAATCGTCAACGTATTATAACCGCGGCGGATGATCTGTTTTACAGGCGTGGCTACAATCAGACCTCGTTTCAGGATATTTCAGATGCCACAGGGATTCCCCGCGGTAATTTTTATTATTACTTTAAAACCAAGGATGAAATTTTACATGCCGTGGTTGATGGCCGCCTGGACGAGCTGAGCGCGCTCTTAAGTAAAATTGAAAGTGAAACAGACAATCCCAGGGAGCGTTTATTGATGTTCAGCAATATGCTCGAAGATAACCGGGATAATGTGATTCAGTCAGGTTGTCCTTTCGGCACCTTGAGTTCCGAGCTGGCAAAAGATGATCCACAGTTACATGAAAAGTCCACGCAGATTTTTGCTGTCCTGCGCCACTGGATAAAACAGCAGTTTGTAGCTTTGGGTTTAACGAACGCAGATGATCTTGCGCTGGATTTACTGGCCAGGTTGCAGGGCGTGACCGTGATAGCCTGCGCCTTTAAGGATGTTGATTATATCAAGCGCAGTCATCAGCAGATAAAAGACTGGATTAATACGAACACACTAAACTAGTCCTGAGATATCAGAGGTATTTGTTTTGGATATGTCTACTGAAAAAGCTTACCTGACGGCATTTAGAGGAAACTTTACTTCAACCATGCGCTGGCATGACCTGGATGCATTCTGGGAAGTATTAAAAGCCCACGCGGATGACCACTGGTATATCTACGCGGTTGGCGAAACGCCGCCCGAGTCAGTCGTTAATAAACAGCAGCTTCTAAACTTCATAGACAAAATTGATGAGTTGTTGCGCAGGGAACATGATGAAGACTACTGCGGTATAGTTTACGTGGACAACAAGGAACATCCCGAGTTTATTAAAATTTTCGATCCGCATAACCTCGGCGTTACCTGCGGGTTTTCGCTGAATCCGCCGCTTCCCGGCTGGATCCTGTCGCGCATTCAACCCGTCGAACTGAAAACCGCGCTCAACCTGCCAAAAAACCGTCAGCGGTGGTGGCAGAAGTTATTTGAATGAAGTTGCCTGGCACAAGCGGCAATTTAAAACACAACAATAATTCTTGCCACAGAGACACGGAGCACACAGAGAAAATCTTTGTATTGTTAACTACGCCTGCGGCGTAGTTAAAAAAATAAAAACTCTGCGCCTTTGCGGTGAAAATATTTTTGACGTTGTTTTTGAACCATCACTAATGGCAGCACTTTTTCTCGTGAATATGGGCTGGATGAGAGAAGCCTCCACCCATATCAGACCTTCATGACTTTGCTTGATTAACTCGGAGCAGGCTGAACATAAGCTTGATGAATTACGCTATCTGGCATTCGCTTATGTGTGTGAATTTAATGATTACGCTATAAATGAATTAGGGTTTTCCCCTAGTTTAAACTTACTACCCGCGTGTTAATGTTATTAATATATAAACAAGAAGGTGGGGATGTTTTTGTTTAAATTGACGCATTTTTGAATATGACGAATTAATGAACAATAAAGCAGCGTGGAGTAAATAATAAATAAAGGGGCTGACCCAGATAAAATATTTAATGTATTATCTGGGTCAGCCCCTTAAGGTTTTATAGTCCACATCCGGTGTGTTATATCACACCGGATGCGGGGTCGAATTATAGTTAGCTTCAATAAAATTGATACTCAAACAAACATGCCTGCGCGCAAATTCATAACAGGAATACAGTGATGCATCCATTGCTAGAAAAAGAACATCAGCAATTTTTCGATTTGCTTGACGCCCTGGATCAATGTATATCGAAAGGCAATTCAGCGAATCAGGTACATAAATACCTTAGTGACTTTGTCGCATTGGCTGAAGTGCATTTCAAGAATGAAGAAGCAGTAATGGAAACCTATAAATATACAGAGGTTATCGAGCATAAAAAAGAACATGCCGATTTGCTGGAGCAACTATTTATTTTAAAAAGTAAATTAGACAGTGGCCAAACCCCGTTCGGCAAGGATTATATGCACTTATTGAGAAACTGGTTTGAAAGGCATTTATTTGATGCTGACAACAGACTGGATAAATTCCTGTATCAGGTAAATACAAATAGTAATAAAACGGCCGGTTAAGGCGCAAATTAATATTTAGCTAATTAAAGGGGCTGGAGTGTACTGATTTCCACGAACAGTGAAATTAAACAACATCATACAACTTCTCAAACTGCTCTGGTGCCTGGTAATTGAGCGTTTGCGGTAATTGTTGCCAATTATAAAATATTTCTGTTTAAAGAAGGAATAATGGAAATTATGTTTGCCAGATACAACACGCTGTATGTTTAAATGACTGAGATTTATATTTCAGGGTCGACTGCTTACTATATTTCTGGTGACAAATTACCCATCAGGCCGGCAGTGTGATAACCGGCGTCTACGTATACAACCTCCCCGGTAATGCCGCTTGCCAGGTTTGAGCAAAGGAATGCAGAAACATTGCCAACTTCTTCGATCGTTACATTTCGGTGTAATGGTGCACTTTGCTCGACATGCGCAATGATTTTATTGAAGCCAGAAATACCTTTTGCCGCCAGCGTTTTTATCGGGCCGGCGGAGACTGCATTTACGCGAATACCTTCCGGGCCTAACGAGTGTGCCAGGTATCGAACATTTGCTTCAAGGCTGGCTTTTGCAAGACCCATAACGTTGTAGCCGGGGAATGCGCGTACTGCGCCGAGATAACTCATGGTGATAATGGCCGCGTCGTCGCGATTTTGCATCATATGACGTCCGGCTTTTGCGATTGCGGCGAGGCTATATGAGCTGATATCGTGTGCAGTATTAAAGCCTTCACGGGTTATATGATCCAGGTAATCACCTTCAAGCATTTCTTTTGGAGCGAAAGCGACAGAATGCACGATGATATCAAGATTGTCCCAGAAGTCATCAAGATGATCAAAAACGGCTTCAATATCATCGTCTTTCTCGACATCGCAGGGTACAACAATATCAGAGCCGCATTGACCTGCGAGTTTTTCTACGCGTTCTTTCAATCTATCTCCCTGGTAAGCAAATGCCAGTTCAGCGCCTTCACGTTGCATTGCCTGTGCAATACCCCAGGCGATTGAGCGATTGCTTGCTACTCCAAAAATCAATGCACGTTTACCCGCTAAAAAACCCATCACTCGCTCCCAAAAATATCAAAAGATTTATAATATTAATTGTTGTTATGTTGGCCTGAGTCAGGCCTGTGCTGTAAACTCAGGCGGCCTATGTTAGGCGGATTATACCCATAAAAGCAACTATAAAAACAAGTATAAAGTAAAATCAACGATAAACTAATGAATGCCAGATTAATGTCTAGATTGCTGATTGCATCGTTACCAGATTTGTTATTTAAATCGCTACTGGTAATGCTTAATTTTTTCTGCTTTGTTGTTTTTTTTGTGCCGATGAATTCACAGGCTGTCCCTGCCATGGGGATGGGTTACGAACCAAAGTATCCGGCTGACTATAAGCATTTTGACTATGTCAATCCCGGTGCACCGAAACAGGGTGAGTTAACTTTAATGGGGGTAGGCACGTTTGATAGTCTGAACCCGTATATACTAAAAGGGATTTCCGCTGCTGGACTTGGCGTTCTGGTGTTTGAAAGTTTGCTGGAAAAAAGCATGGATGAACCCTTTAGCGAATATGGATTAATTGCAGATGATTTTTATCTGGCTGATGATGGTTTGTCGGCAACCTATCATATAAACCCGTTGGCCCGTTTCTCCAATGGTGATGCTATTACTGCTGAAGATGTTAAATACTCATTTGATACGCTGATGAGTACGGCAGCGCATCCCCAGTTTCGCGTGTATTACGCCGATGTCAAATCAGCCACGGTTATTGACAAGCTGACGATCCGCTTTGATTTCAAAAACAGGAACCGTGAACTACATATGATCGTCGGTGAGATACCGATTTTTTCTAAAAAATGGGCTGGCGATAATGATTTTGAAAAACTTAGTGACACCAGACCCATCGCCAGCGGTCCTTATACCGTCGAATCATATGAGCGTGGAAAAAACATTAAATATATCAAAAACCCGGATTACTGGGCAAAAGATTTGCCGGTGCGTAAAGGCATGTTCAATTATCAGCACATTACTTACAAATATTACAAGGACTCCACTATCGCACTGGAAGCATTCAAGGCGGGTGAATTTGATTTCTTTTTCGAGAACTATTCCAAGCGCTGGGCGAGATCTCATAATGGGCCGAATTATGATTCCGGGAAAATTAAAAAAGCCGAATTGACCCATAAGAACAATGCCGGCATGCAGGGTTTCGCTTTTAATACACGCGAGGAAAAGTTTAAAGATGTTCGTGTCAGGCGTGCTTTAAGCCTGGCTTTTGACTTTGAATGGTCTAACGCTAAACTTTTCTATAACCAGTATGTTCGCGCTGACAGTTATTTCAGCAACAGTGAACTGGCCGCACAAGGTTTGCCGGAGGGGAAGGAGCTGGCCCTGCTGGAAAAGTATCGTGATCAGCTGCCGAAGGAAGTTTTTACAAAACAATGGAAACCGGCCAGCACGGTACCGCCGAACAGTTTGCGCAAAAATTTAATCGAGGCAAGAGACCTGCTCGCTGAAGCAGGTTGGACTATTCAGGATGGCGTGCTAAAAAATAAACGTGGTGACGTGTTCACCCTGAGTTTTCTGCTTGTGGACAATGGCTTTGATCGAATTGTTGCGCCTTATGCGCATAACTTGAAAAAGCTGGGAATTGAAACAAATTACCGGAAGGTTGATACTTCACTGTATAAAAGCCGACTGGACAATTTTGACTTTGATATGGTCGTTACCAACTTTTCTTCCTCGTTGTCTCCCGGCAACGAGTTAATGAATATGTTCTATTCAGCTTCGGCAGATACCAAAGGTTCAGACAACCTGCCTGGCATTTCAAGCCCGGTGGTTGATGCACTGGTGCAGGCAATTATCAAAGCGGAGAATCGTGAACAGGTTGTCACTGCGTCACGTGCGCTGGACAGGGTGCTATTATACGGTGAGTATCTAGTTCCAAACTGGTATATCAATGTGCATCGAATTGCTTACTGGGACAAGTTCGGCATACCCAGGACACAACCATTGTATTACGATCCGATCACATGGCTGCTGAAGGCATGGTGGATTAAAAAGACAATGAAAAATGAAGAGTGAAAAATGAAAAACTTAAAACTTAAAACTTAAAACTCATATACATGTTTGCTTATATCATAAAAAGACTGTTATTAATGATCCCGACTTTATTTGGTGTCATGTTGATTACCTTTGCGGTAACTCAGTTTGTGCCGGGTGGACCGGTTGAGCAGCTGGTCAGTGAACTGGAAAAAGGCAAACATGGTGCGGGCGAAGCCAGCAGTGGCACCGCCGGTTTATACAGGGGTGCGACAGGGCTTGATGAAAAATATATTGAAGAAATTCGTGCACTGTACGGTTTTGATAAACCTGTGTATGAACGATTCATCATCATGATGAAAAACTATTTAAGTTTTAATTTTGGCGATAGTTATTTTCACAATGAATCCGTTATCGATCTGGTTATCTCAAAACTGCCCGTGTCTATCAGTATTGGTGTCTGGAGTTTCTTAATTGTGTATTCAACCTGCATACCGCTGGGTATCGCGAAAGCGGTCAGAGACGGCAGCACCTTCGATGTGGCCAGCAGTACATTGATACTTATCGGTTATTCAATTCCCGGCTTTGTGCTTGGCATAACGCTACTGGTGTTTTTTGGCGGCGGTAGTTTCTTCGATATCTTTCCATTGCGCGGCCTGGTGTCAGACAACTGGGACAGTCTGCCCTGGTATAAACAGATTACTGATTATTTATGGCACATGGTACTGCCGATAACGGCTTCGGTGATTGGAAGTTTTGCGGTCATGACCATGTTAACCAAAAACAGCTTTATTGAAGAAATACGCAAACAGTATGTGTTAACAGCAAAAGCCAAAGGTCTTTCAGAAACTGCCGTGTTATACCGCCATGTTTTCAGAAATGCCATTATTCCGCTGGTAACCGGGTTCCCCGCTGCGTTCATTGGCGCGTTTTTCACTGGCAGCCTGCTGATAGAAACAATTTTCTCGCTTGATGGCCTTGGCCTGCTGTCTTATGAATCGGTGTTGAAACGGGATTATCCCGTGGTGCTGGGAACATTGTTTCTGTTTACCATGCTGGGGCTGATTGCCAAGTTGCTGGCTGATTTAAGTTACGTATTGATTGATCCACGTATTCATTTTGAATCTGTTGACAAGTAATTCCCGGAACAGCCTGTAGCAATGAAAGCTTTGAAGAATAAAATTTCAGGTTTGTCGCCAGGACAGCGCGCATGGTTGCGCTTTAAATCTAACCGCCGCGGTTATGTCAGCCTGTGGATTTTCAGTTTCCTGTTTGTCTTAAGTTTTTTTGCTGAAGTGCTCTCCAATGACAAACCGCTGATAGTTTATTATGAAGGCGAATATTATTTCCCCATAATAAACAGTTACCCGGAAACAACATTCGGTGGCGATTTCGAAACAGAGGCTGACTACACGGACGGTTTCGTCCGCAACCAGCTGACAAAAAATGGCAACTGGATGATTGAACCGCCGAATCCATACAGTTACAACGCGATTAACTTTGTCAGCGAATTACCCAACCCGGCGCCGCCTTCAAGCGAGAATTATTTTGGAACAGATGATCGTGGACGGGATGTGCTGGCGCGAATTATTTACGGTTTTCGAATATCGGTATGGTTTGCATTTGCGCTGATGATTATCGGTGTGGTTATCGGCATAGCTGCGGGCTCCGTGCAGGGGTATTTTTCAGGTAGAACCGATTTAATCATGCAGCGTGTGATTGAGGTATGGTCATCCATGCCCGAGCTATATTTACTGATTATTTTTGCCTCAATCTTTCAACCGAGCATCTGGCTGCTGATTATTCTGCTCTCACTGTTTGGCTGGATGGGATTATCGGACTATGTGCGTGCCGAGTTTCTGCGCGGCAGAAACCTTGACTATGTACGCGCAGCCAGGGCAATGGGTTTAACGAACTTTTCGATAATAAGCAGGCATTTGCTGCCAAACAGCCTGACGCCGGTGATTACCTTTTTGCCGTTCAGGATAAGCGGCGCGATACTTGCCCTGACCAGCCTGGATTTCCTCGGGCTGGGTGTGCCGCCAACGACACCGAGCCTGGGAGAGTTGCTGGCGCAGGGGAAAGAAAATATTGAAGCCTGGTGGTTGTCCCTGAGTGCCTTTGTGGTACTTGTTGGGACCTTGATGTTGCTGATATTTATTGGTGAAGCACTGCGTGAAGCGCTCGACACACGAAAAATTTAATAAATTAAATTTTTAATGAAAAAATAATAATCAACAATCGTAGGAGCGGAAATTCATTCCGCGATTTCTCTCTGCTGTCAACGTGGATCTTGTAGGCCGGGATAAACGATAGCGTACCCGGCAATGATATGAAAAGTAATAGAGCCAGTTAAAACTGAAAACAATATGAAGCAAACCTTACTAAGCGTTAAAGATATAAGTGTATCTTTTAATACACATAGTGGCCTGGTAAAGATCATCGATGATATCAGCTTCGATATTTTTTCCGGTGAGAACCTGGCCATTGTCGGTGAATCGGGTTCAGGCAAATCGGTGACAGCGTTATCTTTATTACGTCTGCATGATGAAGCCAATACGGTTTATTCTGATGGGCGAATCGATTTTCACGGCAACAATCTGCTGTCATTGAGTGAACAGGAAATACTCAAAGTTCGCGGCAACGACATTTCAATGATCTTCCAGGAGCCGATGACATCTTTGAACCCGGTCTATACCGTCGGTCAGCAAATAGAAGAAGTACTGAACCTGCACCAGACATTGACGAAAGCCGAGAGACACAAACGTGTCATCAGGCTGCTGGAACGGGTTGGTATTCGCAAGCCAGAACAGAAGGTCAATGTTTTTCCACATGCGCTTTCAGGCGGGCAGCGGCAACGCGTCATGATAGCGATGGCGCTGGCCTGCGACCCGGCATTGTTAATTGCGGATGAGCCTACCACTGCACTCGATGTGACCATACAACAGCAAATTCTCGACCTGCTGCTGGAAATACAGCAGGAAACGGGAATGTCGGTGTTATTGATTACCCATGACCTGAACCTGGTAAGACGATTCGCCAACCGGGTTTGCGTGATGCAGAACGGCAGCATCGTTGAAAGTAATGAAACGGACAAGCTGTTTGCGCAGCCGCAGCATGAATATACAAAATTCCTGCTCGACAGTGAGCCTGATCGCAAGATTGCGACGGTAGAGGCAAGCACGACACAGATATTAACAGCAGAAAACCTGCGTTGTTATTTTCCGGTATATAAAGGATTCTTCAAACGTAAGGTGGATGAAATTAAAGCTGTAGATGACATTACCCTGTCACTATGCTCCGGCGAAACACTGGGCATTGTTGGTGAATCGGGTTCTGGTAAAACCACCCTGGGTCTGGCGCTGTTTCGCCTGCTGGCGTCACAGGGTGAGATTTATTTTAAAAACCAGGATGTCACCGGCTTTAATGAAAAACACATGCGACCATTACGTCGCCATCTTCAAATTGTCTTCCAGGATCCGTTTTCGTCACTGTCGCCAAGAATGACGGTACAGCAAATTCTAGAAGAAGGTTTAAAGCTGCATTTTTCACAGCTGACGGCCAGCCAGCGAAACGCAAAAATCAGGGATGTTCTGTGCGAAGTTGGCCTGGAGGAAGACGTACTATGGCGTTATCCACACGAGTTTTCCGGCGGTCAGCGACAGCGTATTGCCATTGCCAGAACAGTTGTACTGGAACCTGATGTTATCTTGCTGGATGAGCCCACCAGTGCACTGGATGTGTCGGTACAAAAACAGGTGCTCGGTCTGCTGGCGCAGTTACAGAAAAATCATCAATTAAGTTACCTGTTTATCAGTCATGATCTGCGCGTGGTGCGCGCCATGTCACACCGTGTCATTGTGATGCGGCAGGGTAAAGTGGTAGAGCAGGGCGATGTGGATGAAGTTTTTGATAATCCCAAACATGACTATACCCGCGAGCTGGCGGCTGCCTCGCTATATCGTGTTAGTTGATTAGTGTAATTCATTCTCTCTATTAGCGAAAGGTTAGGATGAGGGTAGGTATTTTTTGACTCCGATACTTTTCTGCCAACAGTCCGTAGGCCTGCATAAGGTACGTTGCAGGCAGTGTTTCATCAGCTGCCTGGT